>CAZRXE010001143.1:0-7945 GCA_964603695.1 uncultured Heliomicrobium sp. | reverse complement strand
GTGATGTTGCGCAACGTGCAGGAACGCCACAAGGAATAGGCGTTCATCCGCGCGGTGGGCTATCAATCTTCGCAACTGAGATTGAAGGTGCTGTCCGAAAACGCTTTGCTGCTGGGTTGCGGATTGCTGACCGGCGTCGTGTGCGCGGCGGTGGCGATTGCACCGGCATTTATTGCGCGCGGCGGAAAGCTTTCGATGGTGTCGTTGGGCTTGTTGCTGCTTGCGGTATTGGCAACGGGACTGGCGGCTTCCGTGGTGGCGGTGATGGCGGCGGTGCGTTCACCGTTGCTGACTTCGCTACGGGCGGAATAGCATCTTTGAAGGAGGTTTTTTTATGACGGCATTGCCGAAACAACGCTACACAATCGAAGAGTACATCGAACTGGACAAGAACTCGGAAGAGCGGTTCGAGTATTTCGGCGGCGAAGTGTTCTCAATGGCGGGCAGCAGCCCGAATCACGTGCGCATTTGCCGAAATGTCTGCAACAAGCTTTCGCAAAAACTGGAAGACCACGATTGCGAAGCCTTCCCCGGCGATATGCGGATCAAGGTTCCCACCGCGTGGCCTTACCGTTATCCGGATGTTTCCGTCGTTTGCGGCGAGCAGATTTACGAAACGCTGCAAGGGGTGGAAACGCTGCTCAACCCGGTGTTGCTGGTGGAAGTGCTGTCGGCTTCGACCGCCGCTTACGACCTGGACGCCAAATTCGCCGAGTACCAATCCATTGAAAGCTTCCGCGAATACCTGCTGATTGCTCAGGATCGCCCGCACGTCATTCGCTACGTGCGGCAAACGCAAGGCTGGCTGCGCACGGAAACCGACGGGCTGGAAAACGCCGTCACGCTGGAATCGTTGGGTGTCAGTTTGCCGCTCAGCGAAATTTACGCGCGGGTGAAATTCCCTGATGCGATGGCGTAAATGTGCCAACCAGTAATAGCGAACGAGCCGCGAAGAAGTTTTCTTCTTCGCGGCTCGTTTTGTTTTCGGCCAAGCCGACAGGGTTAGAAGTTCAGGCGCGCGCCCAGCACGACGATGCGGTTGCCGCCCGCGCCGGTGATGCGTCCGAAGTTGACCGAGTTGATGTCGGTGTTGATCTGGTTGGCATAATCGTCAATCTGCGGAGTGTTGGTCAGATTGATAAGATCGGCGCGAAATTCAAAGTTCCAGCCTTCGCGCACCTTGATGCGTTTGACGACGTTGAAATCCAGACGGAAGGTTCCCGGCCCGGTCAGGTATTGTTCCTGCAAGGTTCCCGGCTGGCCCGGCAAACCGTTAATGAGCAGGACGTTGCCTGAAGCGTCGGCCACGGCTTGCAGCGTGCTGCGGGCCGCTAAACCGGACTCCATGCGGTTGCGGCTGGGATCGGAAACCAGCTTCAAATTCGGAAACAGCACCATGCCGTTATCCACCTTGGTGGCCTGTCCCAGATTGCTGGGGAAGTTGCCGACCAGCGTCGGCGTGTTGCCGGTAAACTGGTTGTAAGTGCCAACCACGCCGGTCAACGCCAGCGGCGAACCGGCGAACTGGTTGTAAATCACGCCCATTTGCCATTGTTCAATTACCCGCGCGACCGGCCCCGGAGCGCCGCTCAGGAATTTCCTGCCCGGTCCCAAAGGTAGTTCCACCACGGCATTGGTGCGCCAGACGTGCGGAATGTGGAAGGTCAACAGGCGTTTGTCCAAACGACGATTGCGTCCGTCGCGGTAACTGTCCAGCTGTTCCTGACTGCTGCCTTCTTCTTCGCCCAGGGCTTTGCTCCAAGTGTAATTGCTTTGCAGCAACACGCCGTGCGAAAAGCGTTTATTGAATTCAAGCTGCAAGGAATGGAAGCTCGAATTGGCTAGATTGCCCGTGTAGCTGGCCGCCGCGAATTGCGGATTGCCGACGAAAAAGTTTTCAGGCAAGCCCGCGCGCCGCAACAACTGGCCGCGCACGCCGGTGAATTGGTTGGTGTTGTTAATGAAACCCGCCAATCCGGCGACGTTGTTGTTGACGAAGAAAGTTTGCGTGTTGCTGTTTGAACGCAGCCCCGCGCCCGCGCGCACCGTCGTGCCGTTGATGACGCCTGTGCCCAGGTTCAAGCCATTGAAGATGCGATCCATCATCGCCGATTCGCGGCCTTCCTGAACCGCTTTGAAAGCGTCCAACAAGGTTTCGCCGAAGGCTGACGCGAAGATGTTTTGCTCGTTGATGTTCGCGCCGCGAATCAGTTTCGTGCCTTTGTTCCCGACGTAGCGAGCTTCAAAGGTCGCGCCTTTGAACACTTCGCGCTGGATGGTCAGATTCCAGTTCTGCGTGTACGGCGTGCGCAAGTTGGAATCGAACGCGCGGACGGTTTGCGTGCGATCATCCAACGGCACTGTCGCCAGCGGCGCGCCGGCAGGCTGCAACGGCAACGATGCATTGGCCAGATTGAGCAAACCGGTACTGACAAAAGTCGTCGTGGTGCGCAAGCCCGGCTGGTCGCCCGCGATGACATCCAGAATGCGCAGCGAATTGCGTTCGTAGCCAACGCCGTAACCGAAGCGCAAAACGGTTTTGTCTTTGCCGAACCACGGCAGCGACCAGCTAAAACCGACCGCCGGCACGAAGTTGTTGTAATCGGGCGCGTACAGATCAATGTCCGCATTCGGCGAATTCTTGCCGACTTGCAACAGGTTAGTCAGCCCGCCGTTCAACCGCCCCGGTTGATACAGATCGGCAAAGCTCGTTCCCGACAGGCCGAACAGCGCGCCGGAGCCGTTGACCAGTCCCACGGTCTTGCCGTTCGCTTCAAACGGCACGCCGTAAAATTCGTAGCGCAATCCCAGGTTCAAGGTCAGGTCGGGACGCACTTTGAAATTGTCGCGGAAAAACCACGAAAACTCGCGCTGTTTCCATGTCCGCTGTTTGCCTTCGCCCGCCAGAAACACCGGAGTCTGTCCGCCCGGCGAATTGAACGCCTGACGGAGATTGGCCAGCGAACCTGCCAGATCAACCAACATGTTTTGCGCGCCGGCTTGATTTTGGCCCAGGGCGGGAATGTTTTGCGTCGTCAAGCCGGTAATGGCCACGCCGCCCGCACCCAACACCGCGCGCGGAAACACGTCGAACGAATTGAAGCCGTTGGTGCTGCTGAACCGGAACTCCACGCCGGCTTTGATTTCGTGCCGTCCGCGCAGCCAGGTGATCTTGTCGCCGTAAGTGTAAAACGGCGAAACGCGGCCTTGCGGATCGTTGCCCTGATTGACCGGGTCAGTGATGTTACCGGTAAAATCCAGCGCGAACTGATTGCCGCCGGCGGAAAAGAAATTCTTGCCCGCTTCCAATTCCCAAGGCGCGTTGAACCGCTGCGGATCGCGCGAAGCACCCGCGTTGAATTCATTGACCAACGACGGCGAAAACGTCGTCGTCACGTCCACCGCGTAAAATTCGCTTTTGCCGGTGAATGTGCCACCGGGCGAATCGGGCAGCGGCTGCGCCAGAAAGCCGTTGAGTTGGAAACTGTCCTGCCGGACCAAACGGAATCCAACACGATTCTTTTCGTTGAAGCTGTGATCCACGCGCGCCGTGTACACGTTGAAATCCGAAGTCGCCTTGCGGTTCCAGGTGTAACCCGCCGTATTCAAGCCGTCGCCCGCGCGGTAATTGTTCGGCGTGGGCATCAAATCCAGATAGCGTTTGACCAGGCCGGTCGGATCCGCCGCGCGCCGCACCGAATCGTAGGTGAAGACATTGATCGCTTGCAGATCGCCCGTTGCCGAAGCCGGTTTGACGGGGTTGCCGTTCACATCCACCACCGGAATGGCGGCATTGACGTTGCCGTTGCGAACGCCGGGGAAAAATTTGTACAGCCCTTGCTTGGCCGAAGGCGTGTAGACCGTGGCCGTTGTCGCGTTTTTGGTGACCTGGCGTTGGCCGTCGTAGTTAAAGAAGAAATGGGTTTTGTTCTTGATGATCGGGCCGCTGAAATTGCCGCCGAATTGATTGCGGATCAGTCCGTTGCGCGGAATGCCGTTCAGATTGTTGAACCAGGTGTTGGCCGTCAGCACCGTGTTGCGATGCGCTTCGAACAAACTGCCGTGAAACCGATTGCCACCCGATTTGATCGAAAGCAGCACCTGCCCCGAACCGCGCCCGAACTCGGCATCTGCCGGCGAAGTGATAACGCGGACTTCGTCAATCACATCCACGCTGGTGAAGACGTTGGAATTGACGCCGCTGTTGATGCGCTGATCCATGACGTTGACGCCGTCCAGCGCAACGTTCAGCGTGCCGATGCGCGCACCTGAAAAATTGCTGCCGACCAGACCGCCCTGCGTTAGAACCAATCCCAAAGCGTCGCGCCCCGGCAAAGGTAATTCCTGCACGCGGCGGCCATTGACCACGCCGCCCACGGAACTCGTTCCGATGGCCAATTGCGTATCGAGCGAGGCGCTGACCTGCACCGAATCAGCCACCGTCGTGCCGACTTCGAGCGCGAAATTCAGCGTCACGCGCGCCGACAGTTCCAGCGTTACCGGGTCATAGGCCATTTTCTTGAAGCCGTCTTTTTCCGCCGTCAGCCGGTAGGTTCCCGGCTGTAAGCTGGGAAAGGTGTAAACGCCCGCGCTGTTGGTCGTCGTAGTGGTTTTGACCCCGGTTTTTAAGTTTTCCACCGTCACCGTTGCGCCCGGAATGACGGCTTCAGTGGAATCGGCAACCGTGCCCGACAACGCGGCGTTGGTGATTTGCGCGTGCGCCGAGCTGAAAAAGAGCACACTGATCCCTGCCGCCAGGATGAACATCCAGCGTTTCATATAACCTCCCGTTGGCCTTCACGACCGCTCTTTCAGCAATCATCAAGGCATGAAATTTGTGTTTGAGTTGCCCAGTTCGCCAGCTAGTTATCGGTAAGTTTTTGAAGAGTCGCCATTACGACGCAACTTCTTTAGATGGAGTTCAATCCTATGAGCGGCCAAGTTCGAGCGTCAACGAATACTTTGAAGCTGCAATGTCGCAACACCGCTTTTCGCCGGAAAAAGTCGCGCCCGAAATTCAACTTGAGAAGCAGATAAAAGTTTTGGGAAAGCCAACGAGCAGGCAATCACGTTTTCGGACAAAACAACCAACGAAGCTGGAAGCGCATTCGCGCGCCAATTGACCGTCCGGTGCAAGTCTCGTGTAAGATGGCGACATTGAAGAAAACCACGAAAGCTCAACTTTTTAATCACAGGAGAAATTGACCAATGCTTTCCAATCAATCCCGACGTTTGCTGGGTGTACTGTTCTTTCTGCCGTTTTTTTCCGTCTTTGCGTCCGCACAAGACTTTTCGCAATGGCGCGGCGCTAACCGCGATGGCGCGGTGATGGGCTTTGTTGCACCGAAAGTCTGGCCGGAACAATTGAAATCGAAATGGAAAGTTCAGGTCGGCGTGGGTCACGCTTCGCCGCTGATTGTCGGCCAGACGGTCTACCTGCATTCGCGGCAAGGCGAAAACGAAGTCGTCGCGGCCTACAATCTGGAAACAGGCAAAACGCTTTGGTCGGACAATTATCCGGTCGCCTACACGATGAACCCGGCGGCCACGGGCCACGGCAAAGGGCCGAAATCAACGCCGGTGGCGAGCGGCGGCAGACTTTATACGCTGGGCATCACTGGCATTCTTTCCTGTTACGATCTGGCCAAAGGCAAGCTCGCCTGGCGCAAAGATTTCGGCCAACGCTTCGGCGAAAAAGCGCCGGATTTCGGCACGGCGTCTTCGCCGCTGGTGGATCGCGGTCTTGTCATATTGCACGCGGGCGGCGATACCAAAGGCGGGCTGGCGGCGCTCGATGCCGTTACCGGTAACGAAAAATGGGCGTGGACTCAGGACGGCCCAGCTTATGCTTCGCCGATTGCAGTGGACATTGCCGGCAAACGGCAAATCGTCACGCAATCGCGCCAGAACATTGTCGGCATCTGGGCGGACAACGGCGCATTACTATGGAAGATTCCATTCGACACCGAATACGTGCAGAACATCGTCACGCCTGTGGTCTACAACGACCTGCTGATTTTTTCCGGCCTCAACAAAGGCGTCTTCGCCGTGCGCGTCGGTTGGCGGGACAATAAATGGGCAACCGACACGGTTTGGCACAACAAGGAAGTTTCGATGTACATGAACTCGCCCGTTTTGAGCGGCAATCTGTTGTTCGGCCTGTCTCACAAAAACAAAGGGCAGTTTTTCTGTTTGGACGTGGCCAACGGCAAAACTTTGTGGACAGGGGATCCGCGACAGGGCGAAAACGCAGCCATGCTGATTGCCGGCAACGTCATCTTTTCGCTGACCAATGACGCTGAGTTGATCGTCACCAGCGCCGCCAATAAAGCCGCCACGCCGCTGAAAAAATACAAAGTCGCCGATTCGGCCACCTGGGCGCACCCGGCCATCAGCGGCAAACGCATTTTGATTAAAGACGAAAACTCGCTGACGCTGCTGAGCCTGGAATAAAGCAAATCAGTATTGCGCGAACTGTACAGTTTGCGTCGTGGCCGGCAAACAACTTGATGAACCGTCAAGTTTCCTAAAATTGTCTTTCCGCCACCATGCAAACTGGACAGTTCGCGCAACCTGAGACGGGCATTGCAACAGTTCCAGCAATCTCTTTCCGTTATTTCCGTTTGTTCCGTATTCTCCCCGCGATGGATTCCTCAAACTCGATTTCTGAAAAAACATCGCCGAAATTGATTTCTGGTTTGCTGCTGCTCTGGCTGGCAGTCGCCGGATTGCTAACCGTGTCGCGACTGACGCATCCGGCCTTCGGCGTGCAGGGCGATTTGACGTTGCATTACCACATCACGCGGTCTTACGCGCAAAGCTTTGCCGAAGGCGATTTGCTGCCGCGTTGGGCGGGTTTGCTCGACGGCGGACGCGGCGATGCGCTGTTCACGTTTTATCCGCCGCTTTGCTATTTCGCGAGTGCCGCGCTGATGAAACTATTTCGGATGGACGTGCTGACTTCGATCAAGGCCGTGACCTTTCTGGCGCTGTTCATCGCGCAGGCAAGCGCCTATTTGCTGGCGCGCGAATTTTTCTCGCGCCGCCGCAGCTTGCTGGTTTCTCCTTTGTTTGTGCTGTTACCGGCCTATCCGCTGATTTGTCTGCACCGCGCGTTTTTGGCCAATGCCTTTGCACTGAGCTTCGCGCCACTGGCTTTGCTGGGCGCGCATCGTTTGCTGGAAGGCAAGCGACGCGCAAGCGGTGTGGCAATTTTCGCGCTCAGCTTCAGCGCGATTGTTTTGACTCACGCCATCACAACATATCTAACCGGCTTGACCATCGGTTTGCTCGCGCTGGCCTGGTTGCCGCGTGCGGGTTGGCGTGGGTTTGGACGATTGGCGGGAGCGGGAGCAATCACACTGACGCTGGTGGCGTTTTTCCTGTGGCCGCAAGTGGTCGAAGCCAATTGGGCACAACTGAAACTGCAAATCGTGCAGCAGGATTACCGTAACTACTTCCTTTTCGCGAAACCCGCCAACGCCGACCGCTACCGCCAAACCTGGGCGGGCGTCAATGACTTCACGAGCTTTTTGATCCTGGGGCAAAGCTTCGCGGCGCTGTTGCTGGCGTTATTGTGTTACCCGCTGTGGCGGCGGCATCGGCTGTCACCGTTGATTTGGTTCGGCGCAATGCTCGCCGGTTTCGGATTGCTGATTTCGCTGCCTGCGTCGGACTTGTTGTGGCGTTACCTGCCGGGATTGAAGTTCATTCAATTTCCCTGGCGCTTTCAGCCGTTTGTGGCGCTGGGCTGCGTTTTGCTGGCGGCGATGGCGGCGGAAAGCTGGCCGTTGGCGGGAAAGCGGCCAAGAATGCTGATTGCCGCCGCGCTGACGTGGTTGGTCATCGCCAATGCCGTTTTCACAGCAATGATCGCTCGGCTGGACGAAAAGCAGGTCACGCGCGAGCAGGTCGCCGAAGTGCTGACCGCTGCCGCCGCGCCGGG
>CAZRXE010001142.1:0-3879 GCA_964603695.1 uncultured Heliomicrobium sp. | reverse complement strand
TAAAAGCCGAGCCGGGCAGTTGCAGCGTTGAAATTTGCACGCCTTGCGCGTTGCGGCGGCCATTGTCCACCGAAGCGCCGAGCAGGCTCAGATCAGCCAGGCGCGGACGGTCGCCGGCTAGGCCGTCGCCGTTGATGTCATAACCGGCGGTCACGCTGAACGGATTTCCTGATTGAAACGTCGTCGTGCCGGTGATGCGCCAACCGCCCAGCGCGCGTCCGATGAAACCTTTCTGGTCGCGCAGGAAAGGCAGTTCGTAGGTGTAGCTGCCCACAAACCTATGTGCCGCGTGGAAGGCGCTCAGGCCGCGCAGACTGGCCGCCGCGCCACCCTTTTTGCCAGCTGGAACGTTAGTATCCACGACGGTGAAAGTCGCTTCCGAACCGGTGTCAATCGTCTTGCTGAACGTGTAAAACATATTGAAGCTGAACCCGTTGGAGTACCGCTTGGTCAGTTTAACGGTTCCGGCGTGGTAATAACTCCAACCGAAGTTTTTCACATTGGAATTGCGGCTGAAGTTGGGATCAGGACGACGTTCGTTAACTCGAGTCGTGTTGATTGAGATGTAGCCGTGCGGCACACCATCAACAATGACGATGCCTTTCTGTGCCAATGTGGCCGTCGTGCTGTTCAGCGCGCTAAATGTGCGAAGCGAGCCGCTGGCAGTCACGTTGACCGTTCCGTCAGTGTTGTTCACAACACAGATCGGATCGGTAAAGTTGGTGCAAGCGCGGTCAAAAACCACGGGCTTGAAATTGCCCCCACCAACGTCCACCAATAAGTTGGGCGAAACGATTGGATAAACCGCGTCATTGACGCTGTCGAAAAACGGAGAACCAATGCCACGGTTGCCGGTGTAACCGATTTGAATCGCATAATTCCCAACTTGTCGTTCCATCGTCAGATTCCATTGTTGCGTGTAAGGCATTTGCAGCTTGGAATCCGGAATCAGCAGTATGGAAGATAACCGTCCACCAATGTCGCGCACCGCGCCGGTGTTTTGCGCGCTATTTACAGTGAACGCCGCACTGCGGGAAGCTACGCCTGGCGTGAAGACGAATCCGCACGACGGGTCCGAAATTTCATTCACACACAGGCCGCTGAAGACATTCGCGAATCCGTTGGGCGGCTGTGTGCGCAGGCTCAACTGGTTCTGCGAAAAGACCGATTGGAAGATGCGGCTGTGATTGATGCCGTAGCCTCCGCGAATGACGAACTTGCCGGGAGCGCCGGTGAGCTTGCCCAGAAACCCGCTTTCAAATGACGGGGAGTAAGCGAAGCCGATGCGCGGCTGGATATTGTTCTTATCGTCGCCGAAGCCATACGCGAAACGATCCGCAATCTCTTCCGGCGCGCGGACGTATTCGTAACGCACGCCGAGATTGAGCGTGAAGTTCGGCTTGAGCCGAAAATCATCCTGCAAGTACAGATTGGTTTCGCCGAAGCGGTTCTCCGCTTTCGGGTTGCCGAAACCTTTCTGGTAAGCGGTGATGAACCCGCGCATGAAATTTTCAAAACTGGTGTAGCCGGTGCGCGCGACAATCGCCGCCGTGGCGTCGTTCGTGCCGAAGGTCCAGAAACCGCGCGCGCGGTCGCCGGTTTCGTCGTCCAGCGCCTGAAAGCGGTTGTCAATGCCGGCTTTCAACGTGTGGCGGCTGAAATTCATAGTGTGGTTGTAAACCAGTTGATGATCTCGCTGGCGACGGTTGATCGGCACGTTGGTCGAAGTGCCTATGATGCCGCCGCATGCGCCGACACCCGTGCCGGTGCAAAGATTGGTCGAGAATCGAATGACCGGAATGTCGTTGCCGTCGCTGACATCCTGCAACGTGGCGCGATTGCCGAAGCCATAGCGGAATTCGCCGACTTGCCGATTCGTGAAGATGTGTGTCCAGGTATAAACCAGGTTGTATTGCCGGTCGTTCCGCGCGCCGAAGGTGTCACCCAATATGAACCGGCCAGTCGTGTCGTTCTGGCGGCTGTATTGATACCGCAGTGTCATGTTGTCGCTTCGGGTGGCTTTGAAATCCAGACGCCCGGTGTAATCAGAGCGCGGCAACACTGTGGTAATGCCCAGCGTGACACAACGATTTTCGCGCCCGCTGGAGATCAATTGCGCACACGCGCCCGGGTCGTTCGGCTTCACGCCTTGCAATTCCGGCGTCCGGTAAAGACTGATGACCTTGCGCATAAATTCCAGGTCGCGCCCGATGTTAGGATGGGTCTGCGGATCAACGCAGAAAGTACTCAGCGGGTCTCCCGGTTTGGGATTGGCCGTCACGCCATTGACCACGGGACAGGCTTTCGGTTCTTCGCCCGGCAGGAAAATCACGCGCGTATAACTGGCAGCGGTTTTGTTGAAAACTCGCTCCGTGCTGAGAAAGAAAAACAGCCGGTCGCGGCCATCGAACGCTGCCGGACCGAAATATTTGCTTGGCAGCCAGATTGGCCCGCCGATCGTGCCGCCGTATTGTTGGCGACGCACGGCCTGTCGCGGCAGCAGCGGCTGCCCATTGGTGGAAGATAATCCGGCGGCGTTACGGAAGAATCCATTGGCGTTGAAGATGTCGTTTTGGATGAAGTCAAAGCCATCGCCGTGGTAACGGTTCGTGCCGGATTTGGTTTGCACCAGCACAGCCGCGCCGCCGCGCCCGAATTCCGCCGAAAACGCATTGGTCAGCACTTGCAGTTCTTTAATCGTGCTGATGTTGACGCCCTGCCGATTCTGGTTTTCAGACGAATCGTCGTTGTTGACGCCGTCAATTTGAAAAGTCGAAGACCGCGATCCCAGGCCGCCGAACGCAGCGAACGACCCGCTGGAATTGGTGGGGTTGTTTTGGCCGCTGGATGCGTCGCCGCCGAAAGAGGAAATCTGGAATCCGGGAATTTGTTCGACCAACGAAATGAAATTGCGCCCGGCAAGCGGCGTGTCTTCAATGCGTTTGGCATCGAGCGAATGTTTGATTTCGCCGGTCGTCGTTTCAATCGCGGGAGTTTCTCCAGTGATTTGCACGGCGTCGCCGACGGCGGAAACTTCAAGTTTGAAATTGGAGACGGTGTTTCTGTTCAGTTCGATGACGACTTCCGTCTTGGTGACTTTTTTGAAGCCGGGAGCTTCGACCGTCAGGTTATAAGTGCCGAGCGCCAGAAACGGCATGGTGAAATAACCTTCGCCGTTGGTTTTGGTGCTGCGCGTGAAACCGGTTTCGTTGTTGGTGGCTGTCACCGCGATGTCCGGCACAACCGCGCCGGACGCATCAGTCACTGTTCCGCTCAAGGTTCCGGTGACTGTTTGCGCGAGCGCCGTCACACTGAAGCCGAGCAGGAAAACAAGCAGGGCAAGTGTAGATTTGGCTTTCTGATAAAACATAAGGTTCCCTCCAAAGATGAGGATAGCAGGATGTAGAACTGCATCCTGAAACTGAATGGATTGTTCTGAAGTTTGTTGATTTCGGGCGCTGAGATCGAATCCCTCAGCAATCGGTGATTATTGCAAATTCCCAAACAAAGCTGCGCCATTTTGGACGCAAGCGTCTGGATGAGCAAGCGCGGTTGGTGGGTTTGAAGACTTCTTTCAGTGTCTTCGACGGTCAAACATTACATAACTATTACACGTTCGGCGGCGCAGCCTTTGCTAGCATCCCGGCCACTATAACTTTCACCCTGACATCAACTTTCAAGCGAGGAGTCGTATGCAAAACGAAGCCAGGATCAATTTCCGTCGCGTCGGATTCAATTGGGGCGTGACTCTGTTTTTGATTGCTTTCCATTTGGGCGCGGTCGTGGCGTTGTTCAATTTCAGTTGGCCGGCGTTTTTCGTCGCGCTGTTTCTGTGGTGGGTGTCCGGCAGTTTGGGCATAGGCATTGGCTATCATCGGC
>CAZRXE010001141.1:0-5677 GCA_964603695.1 uncultured Heliomicrobium sp. | reverse complement strand
GCTGTGGTACAACGATACCTTGCGCAATTCCGTCACCGTGGCCGCCAACGATTATCTCAAAGTCAGTGTCGCCGCCAGTTCTCTCAAACCCGATCCCGCGCCGGGTTCCACTGCAACGGCAAGCAGCGCCGAAAACCCTTTGGCGGCGATCACGAATGTGCGCAGAGAACTGGACAGTCTCGGTTTGCCGATTGGCTGGATCAGCAAGCCTGCGGCGGCGGATCAAACGGCGATGGCCGCTTACAACGCAGACCCGCGCCGCCGGCCTGACAGCGCCGGCGGATGGTTTTTGAAGTTGTTGGGAATTTTTCTGACGACGCTGGCCGTGTCGCAAGGCGCGCCGTTCTGGTTCGACGTACTCAACAAATTCATCGTCATTCGCTCCACCGTCAAACCGCGCGAGAAAAGTTCGGAGCAGCCTTCCAAAGACAAACCCGCGCCGGAAACCACGCAGGAAAAAACCGCGAAGGATCATCAGGAGCAGAAAGATTGAAATTGACCGGCATTTAGACAGGATTCCCAGAATTTCTTCAGGATTAACAGGATATTTTTGGGGGAAATGCCGGCAAGCCTTTAAGCCGATCCTGTCAATCCTGAGACAAATCCTGGGAATCCTGTCTATGCCGGATTGTTTTTGCGGATGAACTTATTGCGGATTGAATCCCGTCGCGCGGCGAAAGGCTTCGACAACCTTGCCGTCCTTTTTCGTCGCGCGGCCTTTCAGGTATTCGACCAGCGCGGCCAAATCCTTCGTGTCCCAATCCGGCCTGTATTTGTTGATTGAAGGTTCAAACTGACTGACGTGTTTGGTGATGGCGTTGATCTTTTGATCTACCACGCTGCTGATGTCCACCCAGTAATTGGCTTCCGTGGCGGCGTAATAAAACATCATCAGCGGCACTTTGTAAGGCTTCAGCCCATCCACCAGCAGATGCTCCGGGTAATACAAATGAAACTCCGCCGCGCGAATGGCGTCCGCCGTGTTGAAACCGCCCATGCGGTGATCGCTTTTGTGCCAGCGTTCATACCATTCGCCGGGGTCAACGCTGAAAACAACATCAGGCCGATATTGACGAATCAGCTTCGTCGCCTGCCCGCATAAAGCTTTCGGTTCGGCGTATTCCAGTTCGCCATCGTCATAACCCATCCAGATGATGTTTTCCTTCGGCACGCCGATGACGGCCATCGCGGCTTCCTGCTCGGCTTTGCGAATGCGCGCCAGACGTTCGCTGGTCATTTCCAGGTCGTAAGAGCCTTTGTTGTCGTTGGTGTAAATGACGACGATGATCTTGTTGCCGTTTTTGGCCAATAAAGACAACGTGCCGCCGCAACCGAACACATCGTCGTCCGGGTGCGGTGTGAAGACCATGACGGTTTTGCCTTTCCATTGTTCAACGCGGTCTTGCGCCTGCGCCAAGCAGGCAAAGAGCGCCAAGCCGATGACCATACAAACAATCTTTTTCATCTGATTTCTTCTCCGGTGATGAGGAACAGTTTGGGCACATTCATTTTTCATTTTCAATTTTTGATTTTTCATTTGTCGTTGCGTTCGCAAGCCCGCGCAGACAATGACAAATGAAAAATTTCAATTGGCAAATAGAAAATGAAGAACGCCTGTGCCTGATTGTTCTGAGCTTGAACTTCGGTTGTCATGGCTGTTCGGGTTTGTCTTTCAGCTTTCCCAGAATGCGGTAAATGTGGATCAAGCCGCGATCCACCATGCGTTCGCCCGCGCCGATTTCCACGCGCGTGACGAAGGTGTTCGCGCCGTAACCGCCCGCCACTGCCGCGCTGATGGTTGGAAAGTAGCCGTAATAGCCGTTCGTGTAACCGGTCATAAACGTCGTCGCCAGCGGCGAACGCTGTTTCAGCAGCAACTGTAAACCGACAAAAGGTTCGCCCGGCAAACCGACAATCGCAATCTGTTTGTTGATGACCAGTGTCGTCACCGGCGCGACGATTTCCGCCGTGACGTAGCGTTGATAGCGTTTGGCCAGCGCCGGCGGAAACGCGAAATTCACCATCTGTCGCAGCTTGTCCAAATCCCAGCGGTTTTGAAAACGAAGCTCTTCGCTCAGAAAGGCGACTTGGGGCGCGGCGGTCGTTTCGGTTTTTATTGTCCTGGCTACGCGCGCGACTTCGCGGCCAAGCTGCTGGCCGACTTCGATCTTCACGGCGTCAGCGTTTTCCGGCAAAGGCGTTTTGTCCATCAGCGGATTGATGTCGCCGGGCGCGCCTTGTAGAAAGAAGCAGATAGGTTTGTTGTTAAAATCGGTTTCAACAAAGCGCGCCATTGCGCCTGGGTAATCCGCCGAATAGCGCAAATTGTCCGGGCCGAACACGACCGGATGGCAGGCGTAATTGACCAAAATCGC
Source organism: uncultured Heliomicrobium sp. (assembly GCA_964603695.1). GTDB lineage: Bacteria > Acidobacteriota > Blastocatellia > RBC074 > RBC074 > RBC074. The sequence continues at coordinate 3,302 of CAZRXE010001141.1, read as the reverse complement.
CATCGGGTTTCCGCCGGCGTCGTCCACGCGAATAACGCCAACCGTCGGATCAATCATGCCGGTCTGCTGCCCCGTGCTGTTGCGCCAAAGCATTTTGACCGTGCCGTCCGATTGCACGACGCGGCGATTATGGCCGATGACTGTTTGCCCCAGCCCCACGCCGATGCGCGCGGGTTTGAGTTTGGCGCAAGCTTCACCGATGGCGTCGGCGATTTTTTCCAGCGCGCGCCGTTCCCATTCCGGCGGCGCGTCGTCGTAAGTGTCTTCGATGACCGGGCCGGAATGCGTGTGCGAAGCGATGAGCATCACCTCTTTGACTTGATGCTGACGGCGGGCCTTGTCGCGCAGCCAGGCGATCTGCGGCGGGCCGAAGCTGCGACCCAGGTCGAGCGTGATGAGCGCCACTGTTTGCCGCCCGTCGTCCAACACCAGTACGCGAGCAAACAGCGGATCGAGCGTCGCCGTCGCCGGGCCTTTGCGGTCGAAATAACCCCACAACTCCACGCCCGGCGGCGGCGTGATGTCCGCGCGCGCGATGCCGGCGCGCAAAGTAGTTTGCGCCGGGGCAACCAAGACAAATGTACAAAGCACCAACGCCAACGAAAAAATTCGACGCATCGTATCTCCCATAAGGAACTGAGCCGGCAAAGCATTCAGGCGGCGATCAACGCGGCCTCTTGTCGGTCACGCTCTCTATCCGACAGAAATGCCTCTTCGGGGATTCCTGCTTCGAGCAGCAAGTCTTTTAAGCCCTCGGTCATGTCGCATTCAATGACGATTTTGTTGTTAATCAACTGGGCGTGAAATGTGATGCTGTGGTGCCAGCGTTCACGATTGTCCCAGCCGATCAGAATCAAGAGAAATTGCCCTGATTCGGCATCGCAGGACGCCACCATTTTCAGTCGGGGAATTGTCGAGAATTCCAACGCGGCTTTCGCTCGCAAAACCTCTGTCAATGTGTTCGCGTATTTCAAGGTTTGATCCATTGCAAGATTACCTCCTTGTTCGCATCAAAAACGATTAGTTTGATGGTGTTCCACCGCCTTGTTCCTTTCTTTTGTGCTTTGTTTTCGCCGGAAGAACCGGATCGTCAAAAACTCGGCGAGGTTTTCAGTTTGCCCAGCAGCTTGAACAGATTGACGACGTGGCGATCAATCATCGCTTCGCCCGCGCCGACTTCGATGCGCGTGTTGTAACCCGCGCCGTAACCGCCTTCCGCCGCCGCTTTGATCGTCGGCACATAGCCGATCCATTCGCCGCCCGCACTGTAGCTGTAGCCGAACAAAAACGTGTTGGCGATTTCCGATTTGTCGCGCAGCGCGATTTGCAAATCTACGAACGGTTCGCCGGGCATCGTGGCGATGGCGATGTCCTGATTGATAAGCAGCGTGGTCAACCCGGCTTTGACGGTTTTTGCGGCGTCCCAGCGGTCGCGGAATTCAATGACTTCGGCGGCGGCGCGCACAGTGGCTTTGTCGTTGGCGGCGGGCTTCAACTTGCGCGCGACTTTCAGGACTTCTTCAGCCAGCGCGTTGCCCATTTTCTCGGCTTCGCCGAAACCGTTTTCGGCCACAGGCTGTTTGTCCAGGTAAGGATTGATGTCGCCTGCGCCGCCCTGCGCGAACAAACACAACGCGCCGGGCAATGCTTGTTCGATGCGTTGCCGCAAATAGCCCGGATAATCCGCCGAAATTTGCCGGTTGTCCGGCCCCAGCACCACGGCGTGACAGGCGTAATTGACCAATACCACGCGCGCCGCGCCGGATTCATCGTCCACGCGAATGACGCCGACGGTCGGATCAATCGGCGAAGTTGGCGACTTTTCCGCGTTGCGCCAGAACATCGTCACTTTGCCGTCGGCGGCGACTTGGCGGCGGTTGTGACCGAGATAGATTTCGCCGAAGCCGGCGGCAATGCGTGCAGGGAAGAGTTTTTTGGAAGCTTCGGCAATGGCGTTGAGGATTTTGTTCTCGGTGTCGGCAAACCACGAAGCCGAGGGCGTCGGCCAGGATTTGTCTTCCCAGGTCATCGGGCCGGAATGATTGTGCGTGACGGCGATCAAGACGTGATCGGCCAGCCGCCGCTCGCGCGCCAACGTGACGATGCGTTCGGAAGGGAACGAACGCAAATCGCAACTGACCATCGCCACGCTTGCGCCATCGGCTTTGAGCAGCAACACTGTGGCAAACAGCGGATCGTGAATGCCGGAGGAAGGGCCTTGTCGCGCGGCATATCCGCCCATCGCGTAACCGACTGGCGGCGTAATTTCCGCGCGCGCAATGCCCGCGCTCAGCCCTTCGGCAAACGTTGACGCCGCGCACAGCAAACACAAAACGGCTGCGAATAAAGTGTTGATTTTCATGTCAATGCTTCAATTGGTCAGGGGCTGCCGGCCCGATGCGCTTTCAGTGCGACGCGGATGGTGTTGCAATGCGCTTCGACAGTGTCGTTGATGTCTTTGGCATAACCGCCTCCCATCGTCGTGGCAACCGGCAAGTTACGGTCGCGGCACATCGAAATGACGAACTCATCGCGGCGTTTCAATCCATCTAGCGTCAGTTTCAATCGGCCCAGCCGATCCCGCTCAAAAGGATCAACGCCAGCCTGATAAAACACGAAATCCGGTTTGAAATCGTCCAGGATGCGCGGAACGTGCCGCTGCAAGACGGCCAGATACTCCTCATCGCCGACGCCGTCCGGCAAATGAATGTCCAGATTGCTTTGTTCCTTGCGCGCCGGAAAGTTCTTTTCGCCGTGAATGGAGAAGGTGTATACGTCCGGGTCGTCCTTGAAAATCGCCGCCGTGCCGTTGCCTTGATGCACGTCGCAATCAATCACAGCGATGCGTTCGACCAGGCCGTCGCGCCAGAGTACTCGCGCGGCAATGGCTATGTCGTTGAGCAGGCAATAGCCTTCGCCGTGATCGGGGTAAGCGTGGTGCGTGCCGCCCGCCAGATTCGAGGCCACGCCGTCGCGCAAAGCCTGCTTTGCTGCCAGGATCGTTCCCTGCAGCGACGCACGTGAACGATTGACCAAACCTTCCGACCACGGGAAGCCTATGCGGCGGACTTCCTGCGCGGTTAATTCTCCGCGCACGCAGCGAAACCAATAGTCTTCCGTATGCACCAGCAAAATGTCTTCATCGGCGGCAAGCTCCGGTTCAATCAATTGTTGTTCGGTGATCGAACCTTCTTCCAACAGCCGTTCGCGCACCAGCCTGTATTTCGGCATCGGGAACGGGTGCGTGTTAATGAGCGGAACCATGTAATGGTCGGAGTAAGAAATCTGCATCAGTCAGTGAT
>CAZRXE010001140.1:0-2378 GCA_964603695.1 uncultured Heliomicrobium sp. | reverse complement strand
TGGAATTTCCGAGTGGTACTGGTTTCCCAAGGTCGCGGAAAACGGCGAGACCATTTACAGCAAGTCAACCGAGCCGTTGCTGCCGTTCCGCAAGCAGATCAGTTTCATGGGCGGGCTTTATCATACGAACGGCCCAAAGGCCGACCCGCACACCTGCTCCGATATGTGGCTGACGGGCGCGCCGCTCCAGAATCCGAAACCGGGGACTTACAACACCGCTGGGCTTGATCAAGTCGTCGCGCTGCACACCAAACAACATTGCCGTCAGTCGTCGCTGACGCTTTCGATTGACGCCGGCACGGGCTTTTTGTCGCGCACGGGCACGATTTCTTACAGCCTGGAAGGGAATGCGATTCCGGCGGAAAACAAGCCGCGCCGCGTCTTCGAGCGTCTGTTCAGCCTCGACCGCGCCTCGCTCAAATCCGAACACGAACGGCTTCAGCGCCGCATCAAGCTGGTGGATGCCGTGGCCGAAAGCGCCCGCGCGCTAGACAAGAAACTCGGCAAGACAGACCGCGAGCGAATGGAGCAGTACCTCACCTCGCTCAACGAAGTCGAGTCGCGGCTGGCCGCCTCGGAAAAATGGATTGATATTCCGCTGAAAAAACAGGATTACTCCCACCTGCATCTCGATGCCACCAACGAAGGCGACCCGGCTGAGTATTACCAGACGATGTTCGATCTGATCGCGCTGGCCTTCGACGCAGACATCACGCGCTCGGTCGCGTTTATGCTCAATCGCGAAGACGGCATGGGCATCAGCGACACGTTCCCGCTCAAGTTGGGATTGTCGAAAACGCATCACAACCTTTCGCACGCCACCGACAAAGACGGGCAACTCGATTTTGCCAAATACGATCTGTTTTTAAGCAAGCAACTCGCACACTTCTTTGCGCGAATGAACGAATACAAAGACCGCAGCGGCTCGGTGCTCGATAACACGATTGTCTTGTATGGCAGCGGTGCCAGCACGACCCACAACCCGCATAATCTGCCGACGATGATCGCGGGCGGTGCAAACATGGGATTGAAACACGGCGGTTATTGGCGCAGCGGCGATACGCGCATGTCGAATGTGCATTTAAGCATCCTGCGCTCAATGGGAATCGAGCAGGAATCGTTCTCAGACAGCACAGGAACGATCAGCAATTCGATCTTCAGCAAGGTGTAGCGAGCAGGATTGAACACACAGAGGGGCGGCCAGCTTATGAACACCATAAAACTGCCGCCCCAGACGCCACTAAACAACCCAAACTATTTTTTTTTCAATTCTGCCTGTCAGAGCTGCCGGAATTGCGGAATGCTGAGTGATGCGCCGCCCTTCAGCGCGGATTGATGAGCCACAATGCCCGGCACCGTAAAATTCAGGGCCGTCGCAATGTCCACCAGCGGACGCCGATTATGCAGCAGGCTGTCAATGAATTCGTGGGCAATAAACGTATGCGAACCGCCATGCCCGCTGTCATGCCGCATTGATTCCGGCAACATTTCTGTCTGCCACCATTTCGCCTGAGGCAATGGCGATGATTTGGCAGGCCCCAGAACAAAGCCTGCGTCATCCTTCCCCTGCGCTCCCTCCTGTAACCAGCGCAAGCCATGCCGCTGATCCACAGTCATTTTTGTGGTATGCCAGATGGCATATTCTCCGCCCCAGACCGGCGCTTCCCACCAGACACGCACGCGAAAAGGCGTTCCTTTGCTGGTTCCAAACTGCGCGGTTTCGTTCCAGAAAGGATTGTTGCTGAAGGCGTTTCGTTTGCAGATCGGATCATCATTGCCCCAGCCCTGACAGGTGACACGAGTCAACGTTTCGCCCGTCAGCCCAGTCAGAAAGGCAGTGCAGTGCGTGGGATAAAACATTGGCGGAACGCCATAACGCCACGTCGGCTGTTGCGCCGTGCCGTATAACTCACGCAGCCCCGGATGCATGTAATCGGCGTCGCAACTGATGACCTGACCGAGTTCACCTTTGGCCTGCATTTGCCGCAACGTGATGAATTCCTGCCGCCAGACGCTGGTTTCGGCCATCATATAGGTCAGCCCGCTCTGACGAACTTTTTCATACAGCTTGTGCGCCTGATCAAGCCCTTCGGCAACCGATGGAGCCATCACCGCAGGTACAGCAGAAATGACGTGTTTGCCATGCGCCAGCGCCAGCGTGACGTGCTGAAAATGCAGCGGGCCATCGGTGAACACCGCAATGGCGTCGAGATTCCGATCCTTCACCATTTCTTCCAGGCGCGGATAGGATTTCGCGCACTGGTATGTCTGCATCAGTTTTTCGCGCCGATCCGGCAGCAAGTCAGTGACGGCTTCGACAACGCAATCAGGATGTTCGTCCCAGTAAAACTGCAACCCAAAACGACCACCAGCAATGC
>CAZRXE010001139.1:0-3056 GCA_964603695.1 uncultured Heliomicrobium sp. | reverse complement strand
CACCCACATGGTCGCCGGACGATCTTTGGCCGCCGGCTTCGATTTCGCGGCAGGCTTTGGGGCAGGGAACTGCGAAGGCTCGACGATTTTCCTTTCAACCGGTTTTTGAACCGGAACCGGCACGCTCCTTTCGCTCTTCTCATTTCTTTCAACTGCCGGTTTTGTCTCAACTGGCTTTGCCGGCGGTTGCAGGGACGGCGGCGATGGAAATTTCAAATCTCCGGTGATTCGCGGTTTGGGCGCGGCGGGTTTGTTTTCGGCAACAGGCTTTGTTTCCGCTTTGGGCGGCGGTTGAATTTCAATCCGCGCTTCAACGGGCGGCCTGACCGGCGCTTTGGGCAAGGGCGGCGGCGTCGGCGGCGGCGGAACCGCCTGCGCGGGGGCCTGCGTGATGGTTGGTTGAGACGGACGCGGCAATTTGGTTTCCGGCGGATTGACGGGTTGTGTTGCCGGTTTGCGCGCCAGCAGCGGATTGGTTGGCGTGTTGGCGATGCGCACCGTCGGTTTCGGTTCCACTTTGATTTCCGCTGGCGCTTCGTTTTTCACAGCCAACGGTTTGGCTTCGACAGGGGCAGGCGCTTCGACAGCAAAGTCCGGTTCGGCAGCCAGCGCGGTGGCTTGCGCACTGTGTCGCGCAACACGCACGGTGGCCATCGCTGAAGGCGTATGCGAAGCCCAACGAATTCGTTTGAGCGCCGATTCGACCAAAGGATTTGGGTCCAGATCGGCTTCGTCCGGTTCATTGGCCAGGGCGGCAGGTCCGCCGAGTTTACGTTCGCGCGATTGTTTGACGCGATCTTTCAATTGCGCGCGCCAGACCGGCTGATTCGATAAATCTTCCGTCTGGTCTGCCGTCTGATCTAAAGAACCCGAATCGTTTTTTCTTGGGATGCGCTGCGACAGCGGCCCTGAAGGCTCGGAGGTTTGATGAATCTGAATTTTAGGCTCGAAGGGAATGGAATTGGATCGTCTGGGTTCGAGCGGTTTCAACTCCGCCGCAGGAGGTTTCAGACTGCCGCTGTTTTTCAGCTTGCCGGAATCTCCGGGCTTGGCCGCATCGGCGAGCGGCGAAATGGTGCGAGTGGGCGATGGCAATTCGCCGGTGCGGCGCGCGCGCCATTGGCTGACACGACCCTGCGCGTTGTTATGTTTGCATTGCCGGCAAACGATGGCTCCACCGACAAGTTCACTGCCACAATTCTCACACTTCATTTTTCACTCTTTGGCCACGCCTGTTGCGACGCGCGCGATCCGTTTCCGAAAGTTGTCTAACTTATTGATGTTGTTGCGCTGGAAGCGCGGCGATACTAGCAAATGGCTGCAAAAGCGGTCAAGAAATCGAAGGGATGTGCCACTGTGATTGCCACGATCAAATCGTTTGTCGGTGTCGGCGCAAATGTTTAGGAGGAGGTTGCGCGGACTGCCGCTCAGGTTTCGTTCAAATAAAGCCAGTTTTGACAAGCCCAAAACCCGCCGCTTACACTCCCGGCTTACTGACCCAATGACTCGCCTGACGGTAAGGAGCCGACACGAATTGCCCAGCATGAACACTTCCCGACGACCGTTGATCGGCATTACGGAGCGGATGAACGCCGAAAATAATTTTTACCTGCGCCGCCATTACGCCGAAGCCGTCGAAGCGGCGGGCGGCATTCCGGTTCATATTCCTTTGATTCCAAATCGCGATTATCTGGCTGCGCTGTGCGACAGGCTGGACGGTTTGCTTTTTTCCGGCAGCAACAGCGACCTCGATCCGGTGTACTTCGGCGAAGAGCCGCATCCAAAGCTCGGCCCAGTGATTCCAGAACGCGACGAAACGGATTTGATCTTGCTGGAAATCGCTGAACAACGCGCGATGCCTGTATTGGGAATTTGTTTCGGGATGCAGTCGCTGAACGTGGCGCGTGGCGGTTCGCTGGTACAGGACATCGAAACGCAGGTCGTCAATCCGATCAAACACGATCAAGGCGAGGTTGTTGATCGGCCTTCGCATCAAATCGAAATCGAAGGCGGTTTTTTGTTGGCGGAACTGGCGGGCGCGAAAACCGTGCGCGTCAACAGCAGTCATCATCAAGCGGTGAAAAACGTCGGGCGGAATTTGCGCGTCATTGCCCGCGCTGCGGACGGCGTGATTGAAGCGATTGTTGATACGCGCGCAGACCGTTTTGTGCTGGGGGTGCAATGGCATCCTGAAATCGGCTGGCGGCGCGACAAGTTTTCGCAGGCGATTTTCAGCAGGTTCATCGAAGCTTCGGATCGGTACCGCGACAGGTAGGGAGCGGAGACACCTTATGGACAGGAAAGGCAAAACCACCATCACACTGATTTCGACGGCGCATGCCGTGTTGGATTCCTACTCCAGTTTTCTGTTTCAGCTTTTGCCGGTGATGACTGTGCGGCTGGGATTGAAGCCTGTGCAGGCCGCTTGGATGACGCCGATGCTGATGATTAGTTCGTCGCTGTTGCAGCCGGTGTATGGCATGATTTCGGATCGGTATTTGAAACGTTCGATGGCGGTGTTCGGCCCTTTGGTGGCGGCGATCTTTTTGTCTTTGCTGGGAACGGCGACAAGCTTGCCGATGTTGATGGCTTTTGTGGTGATCGGCGGCGCGGGCGTGGGCGCGTTTCACCCGCAGGGTGCGGCGATGGCAAGTCGCGCGGCTTCCGCAGACGGCATGGGCAAGCATCAGGGAATGGTGATGTCTGTGTTTTCGTCGGCTGGAACCGTCGGTTACGCGCTTGGCCCGATCATCATCGCGGCGGTGGTCAGTCAATTTGGGCTGACGCACAGTTGGTACGCGATGAGTTGGGGTGTGGCGATGTGGGCGATGATGTATTTTTATTGCCCGCCGCTTGAACAGCCGGAACGCAAAGCCGGCGCGCCGGGGATGAAAGTGGAAGAGGACGTCGCGGCCGTGATCAAGCTGCCCGACGGCAGCACCTGCACCGAGCCGGCGAGCATGGATGCCGCGCGCCAGTTGCCCGGGGCGGTCCAGGTCAAGGCATTGTTCGATTCCACCGACAAGCTGGAGGCCGTGATCGAGCAGGCGAAAAAG
>CAZRXE010001138.1:0-4263 GCA_964603695.1 uncultured Heliomicrobium sp. | reverse complement strand
CCGGCGCGCTGCCGCCGAACTTGCGGCCTTTGCCGAAAGGCAGTTCGTAGAGGTAGCTGACGACGAAGCGGTGAGCAATATCAATCGTCGCCAGACCACGGCTGGAGCGTAGGTTGTAACTGTCCTGATGCGTCAACCCTTCTTCGATGTTTTTCGCCCAGGTGTAATTGCCATCAATCATCATTCCTTGCGACAGCTTCTTGCCGAAAGTGATTTGCAGCGCGTGGTAGTTTGACGACGCGCCGCTGGAATAAAGCGGCGTCAGCGTGGTGAATTGCGGGTAAGGCCGCAGCAACTGGCCACGGCTGATCTGCCGTGAGGCGAAAAAGCCGCTGTTGATGCCAAGTCCGAAAAACGGATTGTCCACCAATTGATTGAGTTGCGAACCCATTGAAAGGTATTTCGGATCAAGCTGGTTCAGGTCCAAACCGCCTTCGCCGTTGCGCGAAAGTTGCAATCCGCGCGTGCCTACATACGCGACTTCCAGATTCATTTGCCAGGGCAGTTGACGCTGGATGTTCAGGTTCCACTGCTGACTCCACGGCGTAATCGTGTCTTGCAGTACGGATTCGAGGTTTGCGCCGACCTGCGTCAGCAAACCGTCGGCAGCGCCGGGCAGCGCGCGGAAGCCGTTCGGATAAGGGTTGCGCAACAGATTGAACGGCGTCAGCCCATTGTCCACGGTCGTTTGCCAGGGGTACTCGATGCGGAACCCGAAGGGACCTACGGTTCCCTGTGCGGCCTGATTCGATGGCCCGAAGATGTGCGCGTAACCAGCGCGCAGCACGGTTTTTTCGTTGATCTGATAGGCCAGTCCCAGGCGCGGCGCGAGGTTGTTGGTGTCTTTGAAGTATTGATGGCGCGGCTGACCGTTGACGCCGACGAAGACTACGCCGCCTTTCAAATTTGGAAACGCCGTCTGTTTTGACGCCAGCGGCGAAGGCGCGTTGAGGTCATAGAAATTGAAACGGTTGTAGCGTTCGGTGCGGGGCGAATCGAAATCGTAGCGGATGCCCAGGTTCAAGGTCAGTTTGCTGTTCACGCGCCAGTCGTCCTGCGCGTAACCGGCGTAATAAAAGCTCTGCGCGGCGACGTTTTTCCAGCCTTGAATCAGCGTGTTGCCCGTTGAACCCGTGCCGAGCAGGAAGGACGCGAAACCCAAGCCAGCGCTGCTGCTGGCGGTGGTCGGGTTCGGGCCTTGCGTGAATCCGGCGGTGAAGCCGAAGGTTCCGGCATTGCGCGCTTCCCAGACGTTGACGCGAATCATTCGGATTTCGCCGCCGAACTTCCAGTTGTGATTGCCGATGGTTTTCGTCACGGTGTTGACGAAGGGATAGCTCATAAATGCGTTGAAGCGGTGATCGTTGCCGCCCAAACCGGTCATGCCGGAAACACTGATGGCCGGGAACATTTGGCGGTCAACCACGCTGTCAATCGCCGCCGGCAAACCCAGACTGGACGGTTTGAAGCCCAGGCCTTGATTCGAGAAAACGAACAGCGTGCGGGCAAAACCCAGACGCGAAGTCCACACCGTGGAAGGCGAAAGCGTCTTGGTGTATTCGGCGACGAAATTGCGCGCGCGGTTTTCCTGAATGACGCGGCCTTCGGCAATGGTGATGGCTTCGGGGAAGGCTTTCAACGGCACGTCCGCAGTGTAGCGGTGCGAGTAGCGCGCAAAGAAGGTTTGCGTTTCCGAAATGCGGTGGTCAATGCGGAAGTCGTAATTGTCCAGGTTGGTTTCGGTCGAACCGCTGGCGGCGTAATTGTTCGCGTTGGTGTTGGCGTCGCCTGGCTGATTCGGCAGCGGGAAAAATTTCAAAATGTTCAGCGCCACAGGATCAATCAGGTTGGCCGGAATTTTATTATCCGGGAATTGATCACGGATGGACTGCGCGGTGTTTGCCGGATTTACGCGCGTCGTGAACGGATTGAAGATGCGAATCAGCGCGCCGGCCTGATTTAAGGTCTTCGAGAAATCGCCGTTGCGCTGTTCGATGGTCGGCACACTGCGGATGCTGGTGGCGAATTGGCGCGCGCGCAAACCTTCATACGATCCCATGAAAAAGGTTTTGTCTTTGATGATCGGGCCGGTGGCGTGGCCCCCGAACTGGCTGCGTTTGAAGCTGCCGAGTTTGCGTCCGGCGCGGTTTTCAAACCAGTTGTTGGAATCGAAGACCGAGTTGCGCAGGAATTCATACGCGCTGCCGTGAAACTGATTGGTGCCGGATTTGAACACCACGTTGAGCACGCTGCCCAGGCTGCGTCCGAATTCCGCCGGATAGGTCGCGCCCATCACTTTGAATTCCTGAATCGCATCCACCGATGGGAAGATCGAAATGCCGGTGAAGCCGTTGACCGTCGGGAACGAAGCCGTCACGCCGTCAATCACCGTATCCATCATCGTCGGACGCGCGCCGTTCACGGAATAGCTCAGCGAGTTGTAGTTGTTGCCGATGCTGCCTGAAACGCCCGGCGTCAGGAAAATCAGCGAATAGACGTTGCGTGTGTTGAGCGGTAATTCCAGGATGCGGCGGTTGTCCACCACTTTGCCCAACACGGAACTGTTGGTTTCCAGCACCGGCGATTGCGTCGTCACTTCGACGGTTTCGGCCACCGCACCGATCTCCAGCGTGAAATCCACTTGCAGCGTTTGCTGGATTTGCAGATTGATGCCGCTGCGCACGGCGCGACGGAAGCCCTGCATCCTGGCTTCGACGCGATAATCGCCCACGGCCAGCGGCGGCGAGGTGTAAAAGCCTTCGCCGTTGGCCGTGGTTTGCACCTGTTTGTTGGTTTGCAGATGCGTGATGGTGATTTCGGCATTAGGAACCACTTCGCCATTGGGATTTTTGACGGTTCCGACAATGCCACCAGTGAACGATTGGGCCAGCGTCAGGGAAGACAAACCGCAAACGACGGCCAGAACAAGCGCACAAACAAGGAGATGCTTTTTCATCGTGGGCCTCATAGCCATTCGTGTACTGCCGGCCGAATGGCGGGGTTAGGTTATTCGTGAGTGAACAACGGATGCGAACTATTCTTTAACCAGCGCGCCGTAACTTTCCGGGCGTCGGTCGCGGAAAAACTGCCAGGTGTTGCGAACTTCGCGGATCATATCCAGATTCAAATCGGCGACGACCAATGCGTCCTGGTCGCGTGGTGCCTGGGCGATGATCTGTCCGCGCGGATCGCAGAAATAACTTTGGCCGTAAAACTCGCCAATGTTCCACGGCGCTTCGTAACCGACGCGATTGATCGCGCCGACGAAATAACCGTTGGCCACGGCGTGCGCGGGCTGTTCCAGCTTCCACAGATATTCGCTCAAACCGGCCACCGTCGCCGACGGATTGAAAACAATCTCCGCGCCGTTCAGCCCCAGCGCCCGCGCGCCTTCGGGAAAGTGCCGGTCGTAGCAGATGTAAACGCCGATGCGCGCGAAGGCCGTGTCGAAACACGGATAGCCCAGATTGCCCGGCTTGAAATAAAACTTTTCCCAAAATCCCGGCGCAACGTGCGGAATGTGATTCTTGCGATACTTGCCCAGGTACTTGCCGTCGGCGTCAATCACCGCTGCCGTGTTGTAATACACGCCGGTGATTTCCTCTTCGTAAATCGGCACGACGATGACCATGCCGTATTGTTTGGCCAGTTCCTGCATCAACTTCACGGTTGGGCCGTCGGGAATTTTTTCGACTGTTTCGTACCAGCGCGTTTGTTGCTCGGCGCAAAAATACGGCGTGGTGAACACTTCCTGCATGCACAGAATCTGCACGCCCTGATTGGCGGCTTCTTCGATCAGATTCAGGTGTTTGTCCAGGTTGGCGCGCTTGATGTCTTCAATGGGCGCGTCGGTCGGGCCTGCGTGCGTAGCTTGAATCAAGCCGCATTTCACAATTCTTGCCATCTCGATTTCTCCTCTAAACAATTTCTGCTTTCAAAGTCATTGCCGGTTGCGGCGGAAAAGCTTTCATCAGCGCGAGGTGAATCACCGCCGATGTGCCGAAGCCGACGAACCAGCCGTAATCATAGAGAGATTTGAGCGCCGGAACCTTCAGCCCGATCCAGGCGAGCAGGCAACCGATTGCCGTCGCTACCACAGCGCGCCAGTTCCAGCCTGCCGTGTAGCTGTAAACGCCTTGCTTGCGGTACAAATCTCCGAGCGCCAGTTCTTTCTTTCGCACCAGCCAGTAATCGGCGATCAGCACGCCGGCAATCGAACCGAGTCCGCCCGAATACCCGTTCAACCAGGTGAAAATATAGGCC
>CAZRXE010001137.1:0-8859 GCA_964603695.1 uncultured Heliomicrobium sp. | reverse complement strand
GCTGATGTTCCTGACCATCGGCCTGCAATTTACCGGCGGTGAAGGCGGCCACGGGCGTTGACTGCAATCGCTCTATACCTTGCCGAAAAATGCCTTCCAGCTTTTCGGGATTTTCCGCGCGCTCATAAACGCCGCCGGTTTTGTCCGCCAGCCGGTTCAGATTGCTCAGGTATTTGGGATCAACTTTCGTCAGGCCGACGGCATCCACGGGAATGTTGCGGCGAGCAGCTTCCTCTATCACGTCTTCGAGTTTGTAAGCCACGCCCTCGTCCAGTCCGTCGGAGATCACTATCAAACGCTTGCGCCGAGGCAGGTCGGCGGCGTCAAACAACGACACAGCCTGCCGCAAACCTTTGTAAAGCTCAGTGATCCTGCCGCGCGTCGCCAGCCCGTTGACCGCCGCTTTCAACTGCTCCGGCGAAGAGCCAAACGCCGCATCTACGCGGACATCGTCTGCAAAACTGAGGATTGCCACTTGATCCCGCGCGCCGGCCTGATCGAGAAACACCGTCAACGCGCGTTTCAAATCCTGTATCGGCTGACCGGCCATAGTCCCGCTGACATCCAACGCCAACACCACGGCCATCCCGCGCCCTGTTTCCTTGAACGGACGCACGCCGGCGGCAACCACCGTCGCCTGACTGTCTTCAATCAAGGTCAGCTTCGGCGCAACGACGGGCACGGAAGATTCAACGACGATTTCCAAAGCGGGAAATTTTTCGTCGTAAACTGTGCCGACGCGCAGACCGCCCGGCGGCGAACTCGGCTGAAACAAAACAAACAACAGAACAATGACAATGGCTCGAAATCCGAACATCTAAAAATCCCCTTTGGCAAAGTTTTCGGCGAGATTTTGAGGCAATGAGCGCGCGGAAGAGCGTCTCCACCGGCACGAGTTTTCAGCTTAACCAGCTTTTGACGCCGGGCGATTTCAAATGCAGAACTCCCGCCAGACACCAACCCAAAGCCACCATCGCCGCCAGCATGGCCATGGCCGCGCCCGCCTCGTTCCGGCGGGTGTTATAAGTTCCGCCGCCGCCGGACATGTAGTCGAAGCTTCGTATTTCCATTCCGTGGCCCAAACCAATGGCACCGATCAACAGCACCGCCATCAACACGCAAAGAGAAATGATGGCGAGCCGTCTACTCCATTGATTGCGACAAAGCAGTCCGATGGCCGGCACGGTTCCGAATCCGGTCAAAAGCAAGGGAATGGCAATTGGCAAAATGCCCGCCGGGCGTGTGGCGTCGCTTCGCAAACCCAGCCTGACCCGCTCCCGATCAAGACAAATCGCCAGAACGATGCCGACAGAGGCGCTGATTAACCCCATTGCCTGAATGAAGGAAAGCGGCCCAACGTCATAAGGACTGACTGGATAATTCCTCATCTCCACCACCAGACCGAAGACCATTGCGAAGCCGGCGACTTCGAGCAAAAACGAGAATCCCAAACCGGCGCGCCTTCCCCAGTTTTGCCCGCTGAACATGCCGACGGCTCCCACCAAACCCAGCAGGCTGAGTCCTACGGTCGGCAACAAATACAAAATGCTCAGCCCCAACAACCACCCCGCGACGGTTTTGACCGAACGTGCCGCCTGCGCGGGCGGCGGCGAAACCATTGGCGGCGCGAATTGCGGTCGCTGGCTGGGGAAATTTTCCGGTTTAGGCAGGATTCGAGTCGGTTGGCCAACCGACGCAGGCTGGGATTGCGCAACGGCGATCAACTCCCTGGCGAACAGTCCGCAACTGACCAACCGTTGGTCCGGGTCTTTGGCCAGCGATTTCATCAAAACGACATCCACGGCTGTGGAAATGGCTGGATTCCATCGCCGCACGGATTCCGGTGTTTGATAGATGTGCGCAATTTTGATGACGTCGTCAGTCTCTTCTTCGGAAGCTTCAAAGGGCGGGCGGCCGGCCAACATTTCGTAAAGCACGCAGCCGAAGCTGTAAACATCCGTGCGATGATCCAGGCTGCGAGGACGGCGAATCTGTTCGGGACTCATGTAATACGCCGTGCCGATGGCCACGCCGGTGCGAGTCTTGCGTTCCACGCCGACCATCAGGGCGATACCGAAATCGGTCAGGTAAGCGCGGCCCGCGCCGTCCAGCAGTATGTTCGACGGTTTCACGTCGCGATGAATGACGGCGTGTTGATGTGCGTAATCGAGCGCAGCCAGCACGTCGGCGGAAATCCGCAAGGCTTCTTCCAGCGGCAAGGGGCCGCCATTGGCCGTCAGCCGCTCTTCCAGCGACTGGCCTTCGATCAACGGCATAACCAGATAGTAGCGCCCCTGTTCGCGAAAGAAGTCGCTCGCGCCGATAACCTGCGGATGTTGTAACCGAGCCTGCGCCTGGGCTTCCTTGATAAACCTCGCTTCAAATTCCGGGTCGGCCATCAAATGAGCGGCCATGACTTTGATGGCGACCTGGCGATCCAGTAGGTTGTGGCGCGCGCGCCAGACCTCGCCCATGCCGCCCTCGCCGATTTTGGCCTCGAACTGATAATCCCGGATGACATCGCCGATTCGCATCTGTCCCCTTTCAGGCTGTTTCAACTCAACGACGACCAAATTTAACGCGGCAGTGCTGTGACGAATCTGCTTTCCAATTTGGGGCGAATTGCGAAGAGAAACAAATCCGATACGTTGCTTACTCGTCGCTGAGTTGATGGTTGCTGTTAAAACTTCGTGCTGATGGATTTGCGGCGCGGATATTAGCACCACCTCCATTGACGCGGAAGAGTTAAATGCCACATCCGACAACTTTCCCGCGAATCAGAACCGCAACCGTTATGGCATTCGATTCTACACAAAGCCCCGATCTCACAACCTTGCGCGGTCGGGCTTCAGGTTGGTGGCTACTGCCAACGGCGGAGCAAACCCCGATTCCACAACCTTCCGTGGCACTTGTGTAGAAAGCACGTGCTTACACCACGGGCGATTAATGAAACCGCGTCCAGGGACGGTCGCCGTACTGACCCATTCGTTTTGTCTATTCCGAACCTCGCGGCTACAATCCGCCGCGCTATGAACTTCTCCCTGTCTCTCCCTGAAAATCGCGAATGCGACGTGGTCGGATTCGGCCTCAACGCGGTGGATCATCTGGTCACCATTCCGCGTTTTCCTTCGTTCAACACCAAAGTCCGGCTGACCGACCACAGGCAAATGTCCGGCGGTCAGGTTTCGTCCGCGATGGTTGGCGTGCGGCGGTTGGGGTTGAAAGCCAGTTACGTCGGCAAGGTCGGTTACGACAACGAAGGCCGCATGCTGATTGAATCGCTGCAACAGGAAGGCGTGGATTGCACCGGCGTCAAAATCGCCGTCGGCGCGAAAACGCAAGGCGCGGTCATCATCATTGAGCAGTTTTCCGGCGAACGCACCATCCTTTGGTATCACGACGACGGCACGCGCATCGCGCCCGAAGAACTCAAGCGCGAACAGATTACGCGAGGCCGCGTGCTGCACATTGACGGCTTCGACACCAAAGCCGCCATTCAAGCCGCCGATTGGGCGCACGAAGCCGGTATGCCCGTCACCATTGATCTGGACACGGCCTATCCCGGCATAGACGAATTGCTGCCCAAGGTGGATTGCCTGATTACTTCGCAAGGACTGGCCAATGAACTGGCCGGAACGATGGACGAACGCGAGGCGCTGAAAAAACTCAATGAACGTTTCGGCTGTTATCTGGTTTCGATGACGCAAGGTTCGCGCGGCGCGCTGGCTTTTGTCGAAAATGAATTCATCGCGTCATCGGCTTTTCGCCCGCCTGTGCTGAAAGACACCACGGGCGCGGGCGACGCTTTTCGCGCCGGATTTATTTACGGTTTGTGCAAAGGCCTGAGCATTGAAGAAACCATGCGCGCGGCCAATGCCGTCGCCGCGCTGCAATGCCGTGAAATGGGCGCGCGCGACGGATTGCCCACTGAAGATGAGTTAAGTCGGTTTCTGTCTTCCTGAATTTGACCATTCTGAATTTGACCATATTTGACCATAGAAGATGTGATTGTCGGAGGTGCCCACTGTGATGAACACTCTTTACCGCTGGCAGGCGTTTTTGATCGGCGACCCGCGCCACTACTCGCTCGAACACCGCTTGCTCAACACCATCAGCCTGATTAACAGCGTCACGAATCTGGTCGGTTCGGCGCTGCAAAATTCCACACTGTTGCTGGTGCTTCATCTCATCACCGGAATTCTGTTTTTGGCCTGTTATTACTCCTCGCGGTTCGAGGGTGCTTACCGCCAACTTTATTGGCCGTTCGTGGGAACTACGGCAATTTTCCTGTTTCTGAATTCACTGGAAAACGCTGGCTTTGCGGGCGGCGCGCACTATTACTTTTTGGTGGCCTACGTCATCGCCGTCATTCTCTCTAGCCGCTGGCAAAGAACCGTCGCGGTGACAGGTTTCTTCATTCTGGTGGTGGCCGTTTTGGGCGTCATTCAATTTCGCGCGCCGAAAATGATGAAGCCGTATCAAACCGAGCTTGAACGTTTCAGCGATGTCGCCGGCAATTTCCTATTCGTGCTGATTTTTCTGGGCGTGCTGGTGACGATTCTGGCGCAAAATCTGAATCAGGAGCGCGTCAAATCCGAGCGGCTGTTGCTGAACATCCTGCCGGAAAGCGTCGCCGAGGAATTGAAAGCCAACGACCGCGTTCAACCGCTGACCTACGAATGCGCAACGGTGCTTTTCACTGATTTCGTCGGCTTCACCAAACTGGCCGAAAAAATGACTGCGGAAGAACTGGTGGCGGAACTCGACGCCAGTTTTTGCAATTTCGACGAAATCGCGCGCCAACATAATCTGGAAAAAATCAAAACCATCGGTGACGCCTACATGGCTGCCGGCGGGTTGCCCACTCCTAACGAAACACACGCCATAGATTGCGTGCTGGCCGCCTTGAAACTCGCTGCTCATATGGAATCCGAGCGCGTTCGTCGTCAGGAATTGGGGCTTCCCGTGTGGCCCATCCGCATAGGCATTCATTCCGGCCCGCTCGTCGCCGGCGTCATCGGCCAGGAAAAATTCAGCTACGACGTGTGGGGCGACACCGTCAACACCGCCAGCCGCATGGAATCTTCCGGCGCGCCCGGTCGCGTCAACATCTCGCAGGACACTTACGAACTGGTTAAGGAATACTTCGACTGCGAATATCGCGGCGCGATCACCGCTAAAAACAAAGGCGAAATCGAAATGTACTTCGTCAACGGCATCAAGCCTGAATACGAAAAACAGACCGGCAGCCTGGGCGCGCAAAGCCATTTTCTGGAACTTTACCGCCAATCCAACTCAGGTTGAGCCGCGACGGGTGTCGCCACCGCCCGTGATAAACTCACGACACTTATTTTGACTGACCAAGACCTGGAAAAGCTGTTGACCGAAATGGAATCCGACCGCGTTGAACGGAAAGCCGCCGCCTCTGACCGCGACAATATCCGCCAGGCGATCTGCGCTTTCGCCAACGACCTGCCCAATTACAAACTGCCGGGCGTGATTTTTGTCGGAGTCAATGACGACGGAAGCTTTTCCAACTTGCCGATTACGGATGAACTATTGCGAACGCTGGCCGATATGAGATCGGACGGGAACATACTTCCTTTCCCGACGATGACCGTTCAAAAACGATTGCCGGCCGGATGCGAAGTCGCGGCGGTGATTGTCGAACCCGCCGATGATCCGCCGGTCAGATACAACGGGCGCGTTTGGGTTCGCGTCGGCCCGCGCCGCGCCACCGCCACTGCCGAAGAAGAAAGACGGTTGAGCGAAAAACGCCGGGCCAAAGATCAACCTTTCGACCTGCGCCCGATTGCCGCTGCCAGCCTGGACGATCTTGATCTGGAACTGTTCCGCCGCGTTTACCTGCCTTCCGCAGTTTCTTTCGACGTACTCGATCAAAATCAACGCACCATCGAAGATCAACTCAAATCCCTGCGCTTTGTCACCGCCGAACTGCAACCCACGATCCTGGGTTTGCTGACGGTCGGCAAAGAACCGCGCCAGTTTCTGCCCGGAGCGTACATTCAATTTCTGCGCATTGATGGAACGGAGTTGACCGATCCGATCAAAAGTCAAAAAGAAGTCGGCGGAGCGTTGCCGGATATGCTGCGGCAATTGGATGAATTGTTCGAAGTGCATATTTCCGTGGCCACTGACTTCACTTCGCAATCCATCGAAAAGCGCAGCCCGGATTATCCGCTGGTGGCTTTGCAACAGCTTGCCCGCAATGCCGTGCTGCACCGCTCTTACGAAGGCACGAACGCGCCCGTGCGAATCACCTGGTTCAACGACCGCATCGAAATCCAGAATCCCGGCGGCCCCTTCGGTCAGGTGACGCGCCAAAACTTCGGCCAACCCGGCGTGACCGATTATCGAAATCCGCATCTGGCGGAAGTCTTGAAAAACCTGGGTTATGTGCAACGCTTTGGCTTCGGCATTCAAATCGCTCGTCAGCAAATGGCGAAAAACGGCAATCCGCCTGTCGAATTTGAAGTTGAAGACAGCTACACACTGGCCAGAATTAAGAGGTAGTCAATGGCTGCAATCGTCATAGCGTTTTTCAATAACAAAGGCGGGGTTGGGAAAACATCTCTCGTTTATCACCTGGCTTGGATTCAGGCCGATCTTGGAGCGCGAGTTCTTGCCGCAGATTTGGACCCACAAGCAAATCTGACAGCCGCTTTTCTTGACGAAGACCAATTGATGGAGCTTTGGCCGGAAGGCGATCATCCGGCAACCATCTATGGCGGCGTTCAGCCACTAATCAAAGGAATCGGAGATATTGCCCAACCTCGATTGCAACAGGTTGACGAAAAGCTTGCCCTGCTGGCGGGAGATTTGGCGCTCTCCGGTTTTGAGGATGAACTCTCAGGACAATGGCCGGCCTGCCTTGACCGCAATGAAAGAGCCTTCCGTGTTATTTCGGCGTTTTGGCGAATTCTGCAAAATGCTGCCAGTACCCATAAAGCTGATGTGGTGTTGGTAGACCTCGGCCCCAACCTCGGAGCCATTAACCGTGCGGCATTGATTTCGGCGGATTACATCGTTGTACCGCTTTCGCCTGATTTGTTTTCCCTGCAAGGACTCCGCAACCTCGGCCCGCGGCTGCGCCAATGGCGAACGGAATGGGAAGAGCGGTTGACGAAAAACCCTGAACCAAGTTTGAAGTTGCCGTCAGGCCGGATGCAGCCTACGGGATACATTATGATGCAGCACGCCATGCGGTTGGATCGTCCTGTCAAAGCCTACGAGCGATGGATCGCTCGCATCCCGGAAATCTATCGGAAGTATGTTTTGGATGAACCTGGAGGGCAGCGACTATCAGTAGCCAATGACCCTCATCGCCTCGCCTTGCTCAAGCATTATCAAAGTCTGATGCCGTTGGCGCAGGAATCGCACAAGCCGATGTTTCATCTGAAACCGGCGGACGGCGCGGGCGGCGCGCACATTCAAACGGTCAGAAACGTTTATCGAGACTTCAAGGAACTTGCTGCGGAACTGGCGCGGCGAACGGGAATCGCCCTGCCGCAGCCCGATTAGACAAGCCGCCCATCCATCCGGTACATTCCAGCTTACGTCAATCATCCCGCTTTTATTGGAGAAAACACTGTGTTACGTGCTGGTATTGTTGGTTTGCCGAACGTCGGCAAATCAACGCTTTTCAACGCCCTGACCTCGGCCAAAGCCGAAGCCGCCAACTTCCCCTTTTGCACAATTGACCCGAACGTCGGCACGGTGGAAGTGCCCGACCCGCGCCTGCAAAAACTGGCCGAACTGGTAAAACCGCAAAACGTCGTGCCCGCCGCCGTCGAATTCGTGGACATCGCCGGGCTGGTCAAAGGCGCTTCGCAGGGCGAAGGACTAGGCAACAAGTTTCTGGCCAACATCCGCGAAACCGACGCCATTGTTCACGTCATTCGATGTTTCGACGACGAAGACGTGATTCACGTCGCGGGTTCAGTTGACCCTGTGCGCGACCGCGAAACGATCAATCTGGAACTGGCGCTGGCCGATCTGGCGACGGTGGAAAAAGCCCTAGACCGGGCGCGTAAAGCCGCAAAAAGCGGCAACGCTGACGCCAAAGCTGAAGTCGCCGCGCTCGAATCCGTCTTTGAAGTGCTGAGCGCGGGTCAGACCATCAACTCCGCCAAACTCGACCAAGATCATCTGACCGCGCTGAAGTCTTACAGTTTGCTGACCGCCAAACCCGTGCTTTACGCCGCAAACGTCGTGGACGCGGAGCTTTCAGGCGAGGAAGGCCGCTACGTCAAAGCCCTGCGCGAAGTGATCGAAAAAGAAGGCGAGCCTGCCGAAGTCGTCAGTTTTTCGGCCAAGATCGAAGCCGAGCTTGCCGAATTGTCGCCCGAAGAACGCACGGAGTTTCTGGCGTCGCTGGGACTCGAATCCGCCGGATTGGATCGTTTGATTCGCGCGGCCTATCACCTGCTGGGTTTGCAGACCTATTTCACCGCCGGCGAAAAAGAAGTCCGCGCCTGGACGATTCATCGCGGCGACACAGCGCCCAAAGCCGCCGGCGTCATTCACTCCGATTTTGAACGCGGCTTCATCCGCGCCGAAACCGTCGCTTACGACGAATTCATCGCGCTCGGCGGCTGGAAAGGCGCTAAGGAAAAAGGCGTCATGCGCTCCGAAGGCAAAGAGTACGTCGTGCAGGACGGCGACGTGATGCTGTTCCGATTCAACGTCTAACCGCTGTGAGACTTCGCCTATGCCATCCGATTCATCCGCGCTCGCGCTGAATGTCACGGACTTAAATGAAGCCATAGCGTTTTTCACGAAATGCTGTGGCTTTCGCGTGGAAATGATCCTGCCGGCTGATGCACCGCAAATCGCAGT
>CAZRXE010001136.1:0-2281 GCA_964603695.1 uncultured Heliomicrobium sp. | reverse complement strand
CCATAAAACAGTTATTCGCAATTTTGCTGTGTTTCGTGCTGAGCGCGCCGATGACACAGGCTTTTTCAATGACTGGCGAAACACAGGGGCAGCAGAGTTCTAAAGTTTCACAGGAAGACATCACGGTTTTGATTCAGCAGGAACAGGTTCGCTTCACTTCGCGAAAGGCTACAGCGGAAATGCAACTGCAAGTGTTTGATCAAACAGGGCAAATGGTTTTCGACAGCGGCGCGACGGCGCAGCAGGAACTGGTCTGGGCCTTTCGCCACGTCAACGGCGAGGCGGTCAAAAGCGGCGTCTACGCTTACACCTTGACGATCAAGGAAGCGAATGGCGAAAGCGCGCGCGTGCGTCGCGGGCATTTCATAGTGGATCGCGCCGGCGAACGCGACAACCAATCGGATCGGCTGTGGATCACCAGTCGCAATGACGACAACGTCGGCGCTGACCTGACTATCGCCCGCAACGAAGCGGAGATTGTGGCCGGCGCGACTTTCACCGCCGAGCGCAGCGGCGTGAAGACCGTGGACGGACGCATCGGCGAAGCCGAAACGGCGTTGAAACCCGACGCTAAAACCGTGGCGGCGCTGATTTCCGGCACCAAAGGCCAGATTGCCAAGTTCACTTCGCCGAGCGATGTCGGCAATTCTGTGATGACCGAAGCCAACGGCAACATCGGCATAGGCATTACCGCGCCGCTCACGAAACTGCACATTCTGGGCGCGGTGAACGACGTGTTGCCGCCGCGCGCGCAAGCCAGTAGCAGCAGCAGCTTTGCCGCCGGCTGGGACTTCTATCACGGGACTGTCGGCAAAGGTTACGTCGGCGTGCCTGGGGTGGCGACCAGCATTGCGCCCGGCGAAATGCTGGTCTTCGGCGGCAGCGGCATACGCACGTCCATCTGGGCCGGCGGCACGCGAGCGATTACGGTGAATCCCCTCGGCTTTGTCGGTATGGGCGTTGCCAATCCGAACCTGCCTTACCGACTCCACGTCGCGGACGAACAAGCTGCCACTGAGCGCGCCGGCGCGATTTACGCCGTCAGCAGCAACAACGCGGGCATTCTCGGCCACACGCGAAACGGCGTGGGTGTTTATGGATTGGTCGGACAGGGATTCAACGGCTCCGCGGGCTATTTCGAGGGCAAAGTCGGATTCCAGGGCGATGCTTTTCCCACATTGGATGGTTACCGGTTGGGGACGCCAACCAGACGTTGGTCTGCCGTTTATGCTGTCAACGGAACCATTCAAACCTCCGACGCGCGCTTGAAAAAAGGCGTCGCCAATTTGCACTACGGCCTGAATGAACTGATGCAACTGCGTCCGGTCAGCTTCCAATGGAAAGAGGGCGACGACCGCCAGCATCTGGGCTTCATCGCTCAGGAAACGCAGCAGGTGATTCCTGAAGCCGTGACGCAGACCGAAGCCGACTCTCCGCTCGGCATGAATTACGCCACGTTGATCCCGGTGGTGATTAAATCCATTCAGGAACAACAAGACACAGTGACCACGCTGAAGACCGACAATGAAGTTCTGCAACAGCGGAATGCGGCTTTGCAGCAGCAAAACGCCGAACTCGATCTGCGTC
Organism: uncultured Heliomicrobium sp.; assembly: GCA_964603695.1. Lineage (GTDB taxonomy): Bacteria > Acidobacteriota > Blastocatellia > RBC074 > RBC074 > RBC074. The sequence continues at coordinate 694 of CAZRXE010001136.1, read as the reverse complement.
TCAAGACGCTGGAAAAAACGGTTCAGCGATTGGCTAAACGATCAAAGCGGTAAAGGAGAAAAATCATGATCGCCGATCCGAAAACGACGGCGCGTTCTGAAGAAGAGGCTTTAGAGCCAGACACCTCGTTGGAAAGGTCAAGCGCGCCAACATTGCGGGATTTGCAGGCGGCGGCCAAAAAGCTGTTTGCCGTTTTGATGACCGAACCGGATTCGGTTTTGGCCGAAATCATCAACACTGATTGCCCGTCTTGTCAGCCGAACAGCGGCAACTGACCGCGCTCAAATCATCATTGAACAACCATCACTGCCGCGCTCCGCTTTTGTGGGGCGCGGCAGTCCGCATTTCAACGCTCGCTATCGGTCACGGCGCCGATTCAGCAAAGAAATCTTTTTCTCGTTAGCAATTTGAGCCTGCATTTTCGCATTGGGAAGCGAACAAGCCGCGCGCTGCGGCTGATGAAACGGCAACGCCTTCGGACGGGCTTGCCAATCAAGCTTCGAGCAAGGAGAGAACTCATGAACTTTAATCAACGGAATTTGTTTGCGGGCTTCGCCGCCGGTGCGGCGGAACGTTGGAAGTATTGGCTGGTTGTTTGTGTGCTGATGACGGCAACAGCCGCGAGCGCGATGGTTTTTTATCCGCGCGGAGTGCGGGCGGAGCAAGCTGCGCCTGGCTTGCGCGGCGCGGCGGC
>CAZRXE010001135.1:0-3198 GCA_964603695.1 uncultured Heliomicrobium sp. | reverse complement strand
GGCGCGAACACGATGGCGGTGATCGAAGACGTCAAGAAAAATCTGAAGATCGTTCAAGCCCAATTGCCGCCGGACGTTAAACTCGAAGTCATCAACGACCAATCCCGCTACATCAAAAACGCACTTGGCGAAATCAACGTCCATCTGATTTTGGGCAGTATTTTGGCTTGTCTGGTGGTGTTGCTGTTTATGCGTTCGTGGCATTCCACCGTCATTGCCGGCGTGGCCATTCCGGCTTCGGTTATTTCAACTTTCGGAATGATGAAGGCGCTGGATTTCACGCTCAACAGCGTGACAATGTTGGCGCTGGTGTTGATGGTCGGTGTGGTGATTGATGACGCCATCGTGGTACTGGAAAACATCTTCCGATTCATCGAAGAGAAGAAAATGCCTCCGGCGCAGGCGGCCAAGGAAGCAACCAAGGAAATCGGTTTGGCCGTGTTGGCGACGACTTTATCGCTGGTGGTTATCTTCCTGCCGATTTCGTTTATGTCTTCGATTTCAGGGCGCTTCCTTTATCAGTTCGGCATTACGGCGGCAGTGGCGATTATGGTCAGCTTGCTGGTGTCCTTTACGCTGACGCCGATGATGAGCGCGCGATTGATTCGCGCTTCGGACGTGCATCACAGTGAAGACCTGGCCGGTTCGCGACGCGGTTTTTACCGCTACATTGACGGCGCATACACCTGGATGCTCAACCAGGCGCTGCGTTTCCGCATTCCGGTCTGGATTCTGGCGCTGGGAATTATGGCCTCCTCCGTGCCGCTTTACGGAATGATTCGTCAGGACTTCATTCCCAGCAACGTGGACGAAGCGGAATTCGGCATCAGTTTGTCCGCGCCCGAAGGAACCAGCCTGGTTTCGATGAACGAAGCCTTGCTGGCGGTTGAGGCGGAAGTGAAGCAAATGCCGGAAATTCGCCTGATGCTTGGTCAGGCGGGCAGTTCATTCGTGGGCGGCGTTAATAATGCGGATATTTATTTGCGCATCCCGCCGCACGAAGAGCGCACCATCAATATGCATAAGTTTTGGGAGGGATTGAAACGCGGCGAACCGTTGGCCGTGTTTCGCGGCAATTACTCCGCGCGAGACGTGCAACAGAAAGTCCGTCAGCGGCTGCGCAAGTTCACGCATCTGCGTCCGGCAGTACGCAATCCGCAAACGATCAATCTTGGCGGCGGCGGATTCAGCGATTTGGACTTTGCCTTGCGCGGCCCCGACCTGACCGAACTGGTCAAATACGCCAATCAATTGCGCGAACGCGCGCCGCAGCTTGGACTGCTCGACGCCGACGTGACATTGAAAATGGATAAACCGGAATTGCGCGTCAACATTGACCGCGCGCGGGCGGCTGACCTGGGCGTGGATTCGACGGAAATCGCCACGGCGCTACGCATTATGGTCGGCGGCGACGAGCGCGTTTCGCGCTTCCACGACGAACGCATGAATGAAGATTACGATGTGCAGGTTCGTTTGAAACAAGGCGACCGTAACGACGCCGACACCATCGCCAGACTCTTCGTACCGTCTTCGGGCGGCGGAATGGTCAGCTTGGAAAACGTCGTCAAACTCGAACCGTCCACCACTTCTTCGCGCATTGACCGCATTGACCGTCAACGTCAGGTCAGTTTACGCGCCAACGTCGCGCCGGGCTTCGCGCTGGCCGACCGCATCGCCGCATTGCGCGCGGAAGTGGCAAAAATGAATATGCCCGCTGGCTACAGCACCACTGTTTCCGGTCGCGCGCGAGAACTGGAACGCACCTTCACCGAATTCATCATCGCTTTCCTGCTTTCGATTGCGTTTATGTACATGATCCTGGCTTCGCAATTTGAAAGCGTCATTCACCCCATCACCATTTTGCTGAGCTTGCCGCTGGCTGTGCCCTTCGCGCTGCTGTCACTGTGGGCGTTCAACGACACGCTGAACTTGTATTCGGCTTTAGGCATTCTGGTCTTGTTCGGCGTGGTCAAGAAAAACTCGATTTTGCAGATTGACCACATGAACGGCTTGCGCGCCAAAGGCATGGCCTTACACGACGCCATCATACAAGCCAATCGCGACCGGCTGCGTCCCATCCTGATGACGACGCTCGCTTTGGTCGCAGGTATGTTGCCACTGGCGTTGGGAACCGGGCCGGGCGCGGAAGAACGCCGCTCCATCGCCATCGTCGTCATTGGCGGGCAAAGTTTGTCGCTGCTGCTGACCTTGCTGGTAACGCCCGTGGCTTATTCCATCTTCGATGACATAGGCGCGTGGGTCAGCCGCCGCTTCAAACGCCGCGTCGTAGAGCATGCGCCGGAAGAAGACGCTGAAACCTTGCCCGTTGCCGGCGACGTAGCTCAAGCCCGTCACGCACATTCGGAAGCGGGTGACTGAAACCAGGCTCACACTAGACGTGAAAAAGCAGGCGGGGCGAATCTGTTCAGATTCGTCCCGCCTGCTTTTTCACTTCTACCGAATTGCAAGGGCTACTGTGCGCTGACAAAGCGATTGCGCAATGTGCCGACGTTTTCAATTACGACTTCAAACACATCGTCGTTTTGTAGCAAGCGCGGCGGTTTGCGGAAAACGCCTACGCCTTCGGGTGTGCCGGTGGCAATGACATCGCCCGGCTCCAACGTGATGGCCTGCGTAATGTAGTGAATCAAATAAGCGACGCTGAAAATCATTTTGTCGGTATTGGACGATTGCATTACTTCGCCGTTCAATATGCCTTCGATTTTCAGCCCCTGAGGATTGGCGATTTCGTCTTTGGTGACGGCGAAAGGCCCGATCGGACAAAAGCCGTCCAGACCTTTGCCGCGCACCCACTGCCCATCGCTGAATTGCAGATCGCGCGCCGACACGTCATCCAAGCAGGAGTAGCCGAACACATAATCCAACGCTTCGGCTTCGCTGACCTTGCTGGCGCGTTTGCCGATGATGACGGCCAGTTCGGCCTCGAAGTCAATCTTTTCGCTGATTGCGTGCAGGGTGACGTCGGCGTTGTGGGCATTGAGTGAGTTGAGGAACTTGGTGAACATCAGCGGCGATTTTGGCGGTTCGTCGCCGCCTTCGATGGCGTGATCGTAATAGTTGCGACCGATGGCGATGATCTTGCCCGGATTAACCGCCGGCAGATACTCAACCGCGTCCAGCGCGTAAGCCGTATTGGCATTGACGTTTTTCGCCGCGTGGACTGCCGTCGCGCCGCGT
>CAZRXE010001134.1:0-1623 GCA_964603695.1 uncultured Heliomicrobium sp. | reverse complement strand
TCGGCACGTATGACGCCGGGCTGATGAAAATGAAGGTTATCCAAACCGGCAATCAACTCTTCGCCGAAATCGCCGGGCAGCCGCGCATTGAATTGTTGCCCGAAGCTGAGGACAAATTCTTCATCCGCGAGATTCAGAATTACGTGACCTTCAGCCGCAACGAAAAAGGCGAAATCACCGAAGCTGCCGTGCAAATGGGCGAGCGGACAATTAAAGCGAAAAAGAAATCAGAAACCCCCGCCGGCAGTGGCAATTGATCCTGAACCCAAAAGGCGCGAGAAAATCTGCCCGTCAGGCGCAGGTTTTCCGCGCCTCATTTGTATGTGGGAATGTAACTTTGATTCGGGCAACCAAACAGAAATTCCCAAGTGACGAACATATCCGTGAATTTCCGCAAGCGCATTGCTTGCTCAAACCATAGCAACTGTTTAGAGAGGAACTGATGAAAAGAGCAACGATCCTTTCCGCCGCACTACTTTTTGCGGCAGTCTGTTTATTCAACCTGCCGGTGACGAACGCCGACAACGAACCCAAGTCACCGGCCAAAGAAGTCACCTTCAGCAAAGACATCGCGCCGATCTTTTTCAAGAGTTGCAGCGAATGTCATCGCGCGGGCGAAATCGGGCCGTTTTCGGTGATGAGTTACAAGGACGTTCGGCCGTGGGCAAAATCCATCAAGGAACAAGTCGTCGGCAAGGAAATGCCCCCCTGGCACGCCGATCCGAATCACGGTCAATGGGCGAACGACCGGCGTTTGTCGCAAGCTCAAATTGAGGCCATCGTGGCCTGGGTGGACGGCGGTGCAAAGGAAGGCAATCCGAAAGACTTGCCACCCGCGCCGAAATTTGAACCTGGCTGGAACATCGGCAAACCGGATGAAACCTTTTCGATCCCGGAGCAGGACGTTCCCGCCACGGGCGTTGTCGCCTATCAATACGTCAAAGTGCCGACCAACTTTATGGAAGACCGCTGGGTGACGGCAGCGGAGATTCGCTCGACCGGTCGCGAAGCGATGCACCACGTCATCGTTTTCATTCAAGACCCGAAGAATCCATCGCGCACCGACGGCAACTTGCTGGCAGGGTTTGCGCCTGGCGAACAACCGACCAAGTTCCCCGCCGGATTTGCCAAGAAAGTTCCGGCAGGTTCGACACTGATGTTCCAATTGCACTACACGCCAAGTGGAAAGGCGACGAAAGACGTAACGACCATCGGTTTGAAATACGCGAAGGAAGAGCCAAAGCATCAAGTGATGACGCGCCCCGTACTCAACACTGGCTTCAAGATTCCCGCCGGCGCGACCAATCACGAAGTCAAATCTTTCTACACTTTCAGCGAAGACGCGCACATCACCAGCTACATGCCGCACATGCATTTGCGCGGAAAAGATTTTGAAATCAAAGCGAACTTCCCCGACGGCACATCAAAAGTGTTGCTGAGCGTGCCGAAGTACGATTTCAACTGGCAAACTTACTATGTGCCGAAAGAGCCAATGGCCGTCCCCAAAGGAACCAAGATCGAATGCACGGCGCATTACGACAATTCGGCGGGCAACAAATATAACCCCGACCCGACCAAAGACGTGCGCTGGGGCGATCAAACCTGGGAAGAAATGATGATCGG
>CAZRXE010001133.1:0-3940 GCA_964603695.1 uncultured Heliomicrobium sp. | reverse complement strand
TCGCTCAATCATCCAAACATCCTGACGATCTTTGAAATCGGCGAACACGAAGGCGTTCACTTCATCGTCATCGAGTTCATTGACGGGCAGACTCTGCGGCAGCGGTTGTCAGCTTCGCCACTCAAATTGACGGAAGTTCTGGAAATCATCATCCAAGCGTCAGGCGCGCTCGCCGCCGCGCACGAAGCCGGAATCGTGCATCGTGACATCAAACCGGAAAACATCATGGTGCGGCGAGACGGATATGTGAAGGTTCTGGACTTCGGCATTGCCAAACTGACCGAGCAATTTCTGACCGGCCAGACGACGAAAAGTGACAGTCTGATCAGCACTTCAGCCCCGTTCAAGACTGACCCAGGAAAAGTCATGGGCACGGCGCGTTACATCTCGCCTGATCATCTATTGGGGTTGGAATTGGACGGGCGCAGTGATGTCTTCAGTCTCGGCGTGGTGCTGTACGAAATGGTTGCGGGGCGGGCACCGTTCGAGGGAGCGACAACCGGCGCGGTGCTGGCGGCAATTCTGAATCAGGTGCCGCTGCCGCTGCTCCGGTATTCGCGCGCCATTCCCACCGAACTTGAACGCATCGTAGATAAGGCGCTGCAGAAAGACCGTGACGAGCGGTATCAAGTCATCAGAGATTTCATGATTGATCTGAAGAATCTGAAACTGGAACTGGAAGTTGAAGCCAAGCTCAAGCGCAGCATCTCGGCAGGACCGCCGCCGATTGCCGATGAACGCAGGTCGAAAGACCATCCGCCTCAGCGATACGCAACCGAAACGTTGTCTTCGACGAAAGACGTGGAAGACTGCCCAAAGCTGGAACCGGTGGGAGGAGCCGTGCCGCTCGATTCACAGTTTTATATCGAACGATCCACCGACCGGGAATTTCACGAAGCCATCGAGCGACAGGACAGCCTGGTGCTGGTCAAGGGCGCACGGCAGGTGGGCAAGACTTCTCTGCTGGCACGTGGGCTGAATCGAGCGCGCGTGCGCGGCGCGCGCGTGGTGCTGATAGATTTCCAGAGCCTGGGACAGGAGTACTTCACATCGTCAGAGAAACTGATTCTCAGTCTGGCCGAGACGCTGGCCGATCAGCTCGATCTGGATGTGTATCCGAGCCAGATGTGGAATTCGTTTATGAGTCCGGGGATTAACTTTGAGCGGTTTCTGCGCCGCGAGGTGCTGACAAAAGTTCAGGCACCCATCGTCTGGGGCTTGGACGAAGTAGATCGTTTGTTCAACTGTGATTTCGGCAGCGACATCTTTGGTCTCTTCCGCTCGTGGCACAACAAACGCGCGCTTGATCCGGAAGGGCCGTGGAAGCGGCTGACACAGGTAATCGCCTACGCGACCGAAGCACATCTGTTCATCACCGACCTGAACCAATCGCCATTCAACGTCGGCACGCGGCTGGCGCTGGAAGATTTCAACTATGACCAAGTCGCTGAACTCAACGAGCACTACGGCGCGCCGCTCAAAGATCGTGCGGAGGTAGCGCGATATTTCCGGTTGGTCGGCGGGCATCCCTATCTGGTGCGTCGCGGTTTGCACGAGATGATCATGCGCGGCTGGGCGCTTGCGCGGCTGGAAGCGGAAGCAGATCACGACGAGGGACCGTTCGGCGATCATTTACGCCGCTTGCTCATCTCGCTCTCGCAAGACCCGTCTTTACGCGAAGTCGTGCAGAGTGTGCTTCAAGGCAAACCGTCGGCGAACACAGATAGCTTTTACCGACTGCGCAGTGCGGGCCTGATGTCTGGCGACTCCGTGCGCGACCTGCGTCCGCGCTGCCAGCTTTACGCCAATTATCTGGAAAAGCACCTGCTGTAATTTTGGCGATGGACTGTCACTTCCTGACAGGCCATCAATAATCACTATCCAATCTGGTCAAGATCAATGGCCAAAGATGCTGCATTAACTATCCAGGCTGAGCGCACGTCGCGCGTTTTTTATATTGCCGGCGGCACGCTCCGGCGCGATGCCCAGTGTTATGTCGAGCGGCAGGCCGACACACAGCTTTACGCGGCGCTCAAACAAGGGCAGTTCTGTTATGTGCTGACTTCACGCCAGATGGGCAAGTCCAGCTTGATGGTGCGCACGGCCACACGTTTGCGCGAAGAAGGTGCTGGCGTTGCCGTACTCGACCTGACGGCCATTGGTCAGAACGTAACACCCGAGCAATGGTACGGAGGATTGCTCAGCCAGACGGCGCAGCAGTTTGATTTGGAAGATGAGTTGATGGATTTCTGGCAGGCGAGCCTGGGCGTGGGGCCATTGCAGCGCTGGCTGCAAGCGCTAACACGTATCGTCCTACCGCGTTATCTCAACCCGGTGGTCATCTTCGTGGATGAGATTGACGCAGTTCTGAATTTGCCGTTTTCGACTGACGAATTTTTTGCGGGCATCCGCGAGTTATACAATTTCCGCACCGAAGACACAGAGTTGGAGCGGTTAACCTTCTGCCTGCTCGGCGTGGCGTCGCCTTCAGACTTGATCCGCGACACGCGCACGACTCCCTTCAACATCGGTCAGCGCGTCGAACTGCGCGATTTCACAGAAGATGAAGCTACTCAGCTCGCGCAAGGGTTGCGGCGCGATGAGCCTTTAGCGATGGAGTTGCTCCAGCGTGTCCTCTTCTGGACAAACGGCCACCCGTATCTGACGCAACGGTTGTGCAAGGCCGTTGCCGATGACGCCACAGTGCTCAATCCGATGGGCGTGGATGTCTTGTGCGATGAACTGTTTTTCGCGCGACGGGCGAGCGAACAGGATGACAATCTGCTGTTTGTCCGCGAGCGGCTGCTAAAGAGCGAAACCGATTTGGCAGGACTGCTGTCGCTCTACGCCCAGACGCTTGACGGGCAGCATGTCGAGGACGATGAGTCCAATCCGCTCGTCTCCGTCCTACTTCTTTCCGGCGTGGCGAGAGTGGAACGAGGCTGTCTGACGCCGCGCAATCCGATTTACGCTCACGTCTTTGACAGCGAGTGGGCGGCCAAGAATATGCCGGATGCCGAAGTGCGGCGGCAGCGCGTGGCATATCGGCGGGGCCTGTTGCGCGCAAGCGCCGTGGCCGCCGTCATCATCACAGTCATTGCCGTGCTGGCCGGCCTCGCCTGGCAGCAGCGCAACCTGGCGCAGGAAAAAGAGCGGGCCAATCAGCGACTGCTTTACGTGTCGGATATGAATCTGGCGCAACAAAGCCGCGAACAATTCAGCAATGCGCGCATACAGGAATTGTTGCGCCGCCATATTCCGCAACCTGGCCAGCCGGACTTGCGCGGCTTTGAGTGGTATCACCTTTGGTGCTTGACGCACAGCGAATTTCGATCTTGGAACACGACCGCCGAGCTTCATAACTTTGCTCTCAGCCCAAATGGCCGCTGGCTGATCACGGGCGGCGAGGATCATCAATTGACGCTGCGTGACCTGACAGAGGTCCAGTCGCCACAGGTACTGCCAGAAAGCAAGGGATTCATTTCTATGGCGGCTTTCAGCCCCGATGGCAAATGGCTGGCGGCGGTGTTTGACAATGGCAATATTAAACTGTGGGAAACTGCGGGCTGGCAAGAATCGTTGACCTTCAAGGCCTCATCGAAAGAGTTTGTTCTGAGTTGGCTGCCCGACAGCAAACGCATCGCGACAGGAAATGAGGATGGCGAAGTTTGTTTGTGGGATGCCGCCACCGGAAAGCGCGGCGCAAGTTTTGTTGCCCACAGCGACGAGGCCATACTGGCGCTGATGTGTTCGCCCAATGGTCAATGGCTGGCAACCAGGGCACGCACGCTTAAAATCTGGGAGATCGCAACTGGGCGTTTAGTAAAAACACTTCCTTCAGACGGCAAAGACATCTTGTTGGAATTCTCACCGGACGGCAATTGGTTGATTACCCCAGATAGGACCGGTTTCAAAGTCTGGTCAGCCGGCAGCTGGCAGG
>CAZRXE010001132.1:0-11893 GCA_964603695.1 uncultured Heliomicrobium sp. | reverse complement strand
AATACCTGGCACCTATCACCTAAATGAGTGTTCGCCTGACGCAACAACAGGAAGAAATCATTGCCGCGCCGCTCGATGACAAACTCTTTTTACGCGGCGCTGCCGGCACAGGAAAGACGACGGTCGGCGTGCGGCGATTGCGGCAATGGATTGATGCCGGCGTGCCCGCGCATTCCATTCTGGTGCTGGTTCCGCAACGGCGTCTGGCCTTGCCGTATTACAACGAGATTCGCAATCCACGCCGCAAAGCCGGCGCGGAAGCCACTGTTGCCACGCTCGGCAGTTTGTCGCATCAGATCGTCAATCTTTTCTGGCCGTTGATCGCGGACAAACTCAGCCAAGACGATCTGTATCGCCGTCCGGAGTTTTTGTCGTCGGAACTAATTCAGTACCTGATGTTCAAACTGCTGGAACCGCAGATCGAGCGCAACGATTATTTCAACAGCGTGACCATCGCCCGCCCGCGATTGTTCGGACAATTGGCCGATAACTTGAACAAATCCGCGCTGGTCGGCTTTCCGCACACGACGCTGGCGCAGCGATTGAAAACGGCTTTGCCAGGCGATGCGGAACAGGCGCACATCTTTGATGATGCCCAAGTCTGCGCCAATCTCTTCCGCGAATACTGCCTGGAACATCGGCTGCTGGATTTTTCCTTGCAGGTGGCGCTGTTCATCGAATACTTGTGGAAACACAGTGTGCCGCGCGCTTACCTGACGCGGCGTTATAAACATATCCTGGCCGACAACATCGAAGAAGATACGCCCGTCACGCATCAACTGTTGCGCGATTGGCTGCCCGGTTGCCAATCGGCTTTGTTGATTTACGACGAGGCCGCCGGCTACCGCCGCTTTCTGGGTGCGGATGAAGTCAGCGCCGAATCGTTGCAGGAACTGTGTTCGGCGCGGTATCGCCTGGATGCCACCCGCGTGATGTCGCCACCCGTGCAGGCATTGCTCGGCGAAGTCAGCGAATTGATGACCGGCGACGCGCCGGAACCGCCGAAAAGAAAAGCCGACGCCGGACTCGCCATCAGCTTCACGCCCGCCACGCACAGCCGTTTTCACACGCAGATGGTGGATTGGGTGGCCGATTCCGTCGCCGCGCTGGTGCGGGAAAAAGGCGTCAAACAAAATCAGATCGTCATTCTCGCGCCCTTGATGAGCGATTCGCTGCGCTTTTCGCTGGTTTCGCGCTTGGAAAGTCGCGGCGTGCGTACTTACTCCTTGCGCCCTTCGCGTCCGCTGCACGCCGAACCCGCCGTGCGCGCGCTCATCACTCTGGCCAAGCTGGCGCATCCCGCCTGGCAAATCGAAGCGCAGCATCAGGTCAAACGCTTCGATGTTGTGCAGATGCTGCTCAGCGTCGTGGCCGAACTGGACCTGGCGCGCGCCACCTTGCTGGCCGAAGTTCGCTTCGTCGTCGGCAAACTGCTGCCGTTTCAGGAAATCACCAAGAACCCCGAAATGCGTTCGCGCATCACGGAAGTCTTCGGCGAACGCTTCGACAAGCTGGTCGGCTGGCTGGACGCTTATCGCACCGCGCCGCCCGAAGCGCTGGACATTTTCTTCAGTCGTTTGTTCAGCGAAGTGCTTTCGCAAAAAGGCTTCGGTTTTTATTTTTCCAAACGCGCCAATCCGCAAACCGCCTTCGACGAAGCGCGCATCATCGCCAATCTGATTGAGTCGTCGCGTTCGTTTCGCCAGACGCTCAATCAAATCGAACCGGACGCGGACGCCGGACAGGAATACGCGCGGATGGTGGATGCGGGAATTCTGGCCGATCAATACGAACCCCGCGATTGGAAAAAATCGCCCGACGCCGTGCTGATTGCTCCGGCTTACACGTTTTTGCTCAGCAATCAGCCGGCCGATTATCAATTCTGGCTGAACATTGACAGCCCCGTCTGGACGCGCCGTTTGCTGCAACCGCTGACGCATCCTTACGTGCTCAGCCGTCAATGGCCGCAGGGCAGCGTCTGGACGGAAGCCGACGAACAACAGACTTCGCGCGAAATGTTGCTGCGCGTCGTCACCGGCTTGCTGAAACGCTGCCGCAAAAAAGTCTTCGTCGGCTTCAGCAAATTCGACGAACGCGGCAACGAACGCGAAGGCGATTTGCGGATCATTTTTGATTTGTTGCTGCGAAGCCTTAACCGGGAAAGCAATAGTTGAGACTGTTGGATTTTCCATTTTCCATTTTCCATTTGTCATTTGGCTGCCAGTTGTAATGACAAATGACAAATCTCAAATGGAAAATGACAAATGAAAAAAAGAAATGCCTCCCAAGAATTTTCACCCTCGTCCCAGTCAGGCCAAAGTGCTGGAATACTCCGGCGGCAAGATGGGCGTGTCCGCTGTGCCGGGCAGCGGCAAAACCACTACGCTGTCGGCGCTGGCCGCCAAGCTTGTCCGCGAAGCCAAGCTGGAACGCGGCCAGCAGATTTTGATCGTCACGCTGGTCAATTCCGCGCGCGGCAAATTCGATCAAACGGTGCGCGGCTTTTTGGGCGAAGGCAATCTGGGGACGCTTTATCGCGTGCGCACGCTGCACGGCCTGGCCAACGACATTGTCAGCGAACGCCCAAGTCTGGCAGGCTTGGCGGATGATTTTCAGATCGTGGATGAGTTCGAGGCCAAAGCCATTTTGTCCGAAGCCGTGGCCGCTTGGTTCAACGCGCATCGCGATTTCGGCGTCGAGGAATACTTCAGCCCCGAACATCAAAACAAAGATCAGTCGCGCCGTGTCTGGCGCGAAAAGGCCGTGGACATTGCGGCGGAAGTGATCCAGAAAGCCAAAGACTATCGCTGGCGACCGGAAGATTTGCGTGCGGCGCTGGACGCAACTACACAGCGTTTGCCGCTGGCCGAAATGTTCACGGAGATTTACGAAGGCTACGAGCGAGGCTTGCGGTATCGCGGCGGCGTGGACTTTCAGGATTTGATTCGGCTGGCGCTGACCGTGCTGGAAGCTTCGCCGGATTATCTGGCCGCGTTGCAACGCCGCTGGCCGTACATTTTGGAGGACGAAGCGCAGGACAGCAGCCAATTGCAGGAAGCCATTTTGCGCAAACTGGCCGGAGACAACGGCAACTGGGTGCGCGTGGGCGATCCGAATCAGGCGATTTACGAAACCTTCACCACGGCCAGCCCGGAGTTTTTGCGCGGCTTTTTGCTGGAACCGGGCGTGACCGCCGTCGAATTGCCGGAAAGCGGACGCAGCGCGCCGCGCATCATCGCCACGGCCAATCGGTTGATCGAATGGTCGCTCAAACATCCGAACCCGCAGCTTCGCCAGCGTGAACCGCTCGCGCCGCCGTGGATCAAACCCGCTGACAACAATCCGCCGGACGAAAATCCGAACGTCAAAATCCTGTGGCAGGATCGTCGCTCCGCCGAAAAGGAACGCGAGGATGTGGCCAAATCCGTTCGCAAATGGCTTTCCGAAAATCCTGACAAAACCGTCGCGCTGTTGCTGCCGACCAACGCCGGCGGCGCGAAGATGGGCGAGCTGTTGCAGCAACAAAAAATCCCCCACGTCGAAGTCCTGCGAACCACCACCTCCACGCGCGAAGTCGCGCGCACGCTGCATCACATTCTGGATTTTCTGGCGCATCCGACGGATGCCGCGCTGCTCGGCAAAGCCTTCAGCGCCTGGCTGCGCGAAGAGCGCGAGTCTGCCGAAACCGTCGAAGTCATTAATCAACTGCGAAAGCTGAAGCAGGTGGAACAGTTCACCGCGCCGCGCGACAAAGACTGGCTGCTGGACGCGCGCACGGCCTCCGACGTGCCCGAAAAATTCGAGCGGCTTGAAACCTTCCGCGCGCTGTTGCAACGCTGGCAGGAAGCCGCGCTGCTGCCCGTGGATCAATTGCTGCTGACGGTCGGCAGCGATTTGTTCAAAGAGCCTGCCGAAATCGCCACAGCTTACAGCATTGCGCTGCACCTGCGCGGTTACGCCGAAACCAATCTCGAACATCGGCTGGCCGATTACGCAGTCGAACTCGGCCAGATTGTCCGCAACAATCGCAAGTTCGCGAACTTGGGCGAAGAAGGCGATCAATTCGACCCGTCGGGTTACGCCGGGCAAGCCGTCGTCATCACGCATCACAAAGCGAAGGGACTGGAATGGGATCGCGTTTATCTGATGTCGGTCAACAACTATGACTTTCCCTCGGGCGACCCGTTCGACAAATACATCAGCGAAAATTACTTCGCGCGTGACCGGTTGAATCTGGGCGCGGAAGCCCTGGCGCAATTGCGCGCGCTGGCCGAAAACAAGTCTTACCGCGAAGGCGATGCCAGCGAACAAGCGCGTCTGGAAAATTGCGCGGAACGCTTGCGGCTTCTTTACGTCGGCATCACCCGCGCCAAACGCGAACTCATCATCACCTGGAACACAGGCAGAGCCGGCGATATGCAGGCCGCCAAACCCTTGCCCGCGCTGGCGGCGGCGTTGTTTGAAGAAGGAGGCGATTCGCAATGAGCCTTCCCGAAGATTTTACTTTTAGTCAAAGCGCGCTTCAGGATTTCGTGGATTGTCCGCGCCGGTTCGAGCTGCGCTATTTGCTGGATGTGCGCTGGCCCGCGCAGAAAACCGCGCCGGCGTTGCAATACGAAGCCGGCCAGGACAAAGGGCAGGAGTTTCATCATCTGGTTCACCAACACGCGCTGGGCGTTCCGGCGGAATTGCTGTCGGCGACGCTGACCGACGACGAATTGAAAGCCTGGTGGGCGCGCTATCTTTCCTGGCAGGCCGCTAACCTGCCTGAAGATCGTTTTCCCGAATTGACGTTGACCGCGCCGCTGGCCGGCGCTTTGTTGACGGCGAAATACGATGTCGTTGTCGGACTGAACGACGGATCGTTTTTGATCGTGGACTGGAAAACCGGACGCCCGCAAAACCGTTTGCGGCTGGCGGACAAAATGCAAACGCTGGTGTATCCATTCGTGCTGGCGCGTTGCGGCGACTGGCTGAACGATGGGCGACCGATTGCGCCTGAACGCATCCGCTTGATTTATTGGTTTGCGGAAACCGGCGAAACGGTTGAATTCAAGCTGACCGCCGACAAACTGCAACAAGACGAAGCGCGACTGACAGGCTTGTTGCAAACCATCGCCAATGCTTCTGAATTTTCCAAAACGGAAAACGAACGCCACTGCCGGTTTTGCCCCTATCGTTCGTTGTGCGAACGCAACGAGCTTGCCGTGGATGCGGAAGAACCGGACGCTGACGACGCGCCCGCCGGCTTGTTGCTGGATTTGGACAACATCGAAGAAATCAGTTTTTGACTGGAGCGTGGACGTCCCGTCCGCGCATTTGCGTATGCGTTGGCAACTTCCTCAAACGGTTTTCATACCCGACGACCTGCGCGATTTCGCCGGCGGGCATACGCTGGTGGCCGAACGATTGGCGCGTGCGGGATTGACGAACATCGCCGCCGCCCAGGCCTTTCTCGATCCCAATTTTTATCAGCCGACTTCGCCTTTTGAATTGCCGGATATGACCGTCGCCATCGAACGTCTTGATCGCGCCATTCGCCAACGCGAGCCGATTTTGATCTGGGGCGATTTCGACGTGGACGGGCAAACGGCGACGACCTTGCTGTTCACGGCGCTGAAAAGTCTGGACGCCGACGTGCGCTATCACGTGCCGCTGCGCGACGGCGAAGGCCACGGCATGCATTTGCCACGACTGCACGATTGGCTGGCCAAAGGCGTCAAACTCATCATCACCTGCGACACAGGCATCACTTCGCACGAAGCCGTCCGCACGGCACAAGCCGCCGGCGTGGATGTCATCATCACCGATCATCATTTGCTCGGCGAAACCTTGCCCCCGGCGCTGGCCGTCATCAATCCGATGCGTTTGCCGCCTTCGCACGCCTTGCGCCAATTGCCCGGCGTGGCTGTGGCTTACGAACTGATGGCGGCGCTCGGCCAATTATCAAACCCGAACGAACTGCTTGACCTGGTTGCGCTGGGCATCGTGGCTGATGTCGCCGAACAGAAAAACGACACGCGCTATTTGTTGCAACGCGGACTGGCGCAGATGCGCTTGTCTTCGCGACCGGGTTTGCGCGCCTTGCTGGAACAGGCGCGCGTCAATCCGCTGACGCTGGATGAAATGGACATTGGCTTTGCGCTCGCGCCGCGTTTGAACGCGCAAGGCCGAATGGGCGATGCCGCCGACAGCGTCGAACTGCTTTCGACAGAAGATCCCGCGCGCGCCGCCGAACTGGCCAATCAACTGGAAGGCATGAACGCGCGCCGCAAACTGGAATCGCGGCTGGTCGAAGAAAGCGCACATCGTTTGCTGGAAAGCGAACCGTCGCTGTTGGATTACGCCGCTGTGGTCATGTCGCATCCCGACTGGACTGGCGGCATCGTCGGCATCGTCGCCAATCGGCTGGCCGAAAAATTCCATAAACCCGTCGTGCTGCTTTGCGAACAAGGCCCCTCAGAGGGAAATGCCGCCTTCGGTTCGGCGCGTTCGATTCCCGGCGTCAACATCACAGACGCGCTGAAAGCCTGCCAGGCAAAGCTGCTGAAATTCGGCGGTCACGCGATGGCCGCCGGCCTGACGCTGCGCAGCGAAGACGTGTTCGATTTCCGCCGCCTGCTGTCGCGCGCCGTGCGCGAACTGGCCGCCGAACCGGCGGAAGAAGCGACGTTGCCGATTGATGCTTATGTTCGATTGTCGGAAATCAGTTTTGAATTCAACGCGGATGTGCGCAGGCTAGCGCCTTTCGGCAACGGCAATCCGCCGCTGGTGCTGGTGGCGACCGAGCTGCACATTGCGCGTAAAAAGAAACTTGGCCGTCAGGGCCAGCACCGCGAATTGATCGTCGCCGACGACGCGGGCGCGCAACAGCGCGTGCTGTGGTGGAACGCCGGCGACAAGCCACTGCCCACGGGCAAATTCGACCTCGCCTTTCAACTGCGCCTCAGTCGGTTTAAAGAACCGCCCGAACTGGTGCTGGAACCTGTTGATTTACGGGCGCGCGAAAGCGAAGCGATTGAAATCAGTCAGCCGGACGAATACGAAATTGAAGATTTCAGCCACGTGGACGACCCGCGCGCAAAGCTGGCTGAAGTGTTGGCCGCGAATCCAACGGCACTGATCTGGCGCGAAGCCGACGCTTTGCTTGCCGGAAGCAATCGTTTGGAACTGGTGAAAGCCGAAACGCTGATTGTCTGGACAACTCCGCCCGGCCCCGACGAATGGAACGCGGCGCTCGAAACGGTCGAGCCGCGCCGGATCATCGTTTTCAATCAACGCCCGGCGGACTTGACGGTGGAAGCGTTTTTGCAGCGGCTCGGCGGATTGCTGAATTTCATCTTGAATTCAAAAGGCGGCGAAACCAGTTTGCGCGAACTGGCCGCCGCCACGGCGCAGCGAACCGATGCGGTGCGCTACGGATTGCAATGGTTCAAGCACGGCGGCCAACTCGGCGTGGAGTTTTGGCGCAAAGACCGCGTCGGCATCGTGCGCGACCGCGCAGCAGCCAATCGCTCCGAACAGGTCTCGTTTGAAAAACTGCTCAAAGCCGCACTTGCCGAAACGGTCGCGTATCGAAAGCTTTGGAAGCCTTGATTCATCGTCATAACTTGCGTTGCTTGCGTTCCAGATAAGGTAGGGCAAGCGTGCCGAGGTTGTCCGGCGTTCTCGAAAAACGTCTTCGAAGAAAGCGAGGCAACCTCGGCAGGCTGCCCTACTTTTGCGGCGTGGCGTCATGAAAGCTCGTCAAATAATTCGATGGGCAAAGTGCGTAACGAGAATCGGCGTCGGCTAAACGAAGCGGGGTTTAGTCACTTGCGAAGCCATCGGTTGCCCTTTGCTTAGACGCCTGGCCGTCGAGGCAGTTACCACATTGCCTGACCGCGAAACAGCTTGTAGAGTTTGCGCGCTTGCAATTCATTCCTCATTCAGGAGCAAACAATGTCTTTACAACTGAAACCGAAAGAAGAATGCCGCTGGGATTTGATCGCCCTCGGCGAAGTCATGCTGCGGCTCGATCCGGGCGACGGGCGCATTCACACTACGCGCCAATTTCAAGTTTGGGAAGGCGGCGGCGAATACAACGTAGCGCGCGGTCTGAAACGCTGCTTCGGTCTGAACACGGCGGTGGTCACGGCTTTTGCCGACAACCCTGTCGGACGCCTGGCGCAGGATTTGATTTATCAGGGCGGTGTGGATCAATCGCACGTCAAATGGGTCAAGTACGACGGCGTAGGCCGCCAGGTGCGCAACGGCTTGAACTTCACCGAACGCGGCTTCGGCGTGCGCGGCGCGGTAGGCTGTTCGGATCGTGGCCACACTGCGACTTCGCAATTGAAGCCGGGCGACATTGATTGGGAAACCATCTTTGGCAAAGAAGGTGCGCGGTGGTTTCATTGCGGCGGCATCTTCTGCGCGCTGTCCGAAACCACGCCGCTCGTGGCGCAGGAAGCGATGGAAGCCGCCAAACGTCACGGCACGATCATCAGCTACGATTTGAACTACCGCGAATCGCTGTGGAAGGGAATCGGCGGCCACGCCAAAGCCCGCGAAGTGAACCGCTCACTGGCGTCGCTGGTGGACGTGATGATCGGCAACGAAGAAGACTTCACCGCCGCGCTCGGCTTTGAAGTCGAAGGCGTGGATGAACACCTATCTGACCTCGATCCGGCCAATTTCAAAAAAATGATCGGGCGCGCGGTCGCCGAATACCCGAACTTCAATGTCGTCGCAACCACGCTGCGCAATGCGAAGACGGCTTCCATCAATGATTGGGGCGCGATCTGTTACGCCGATGGCGAATTTTATTCGGCCACACTGCGCGAAAACCTGGAAATCTACGACCGCGTTGGTGGCGGCGATTCCTTTGCGTCGGGCTTAATTTACGGCTTTCTGACCGGCCAGGGTGCGCAAACCGCTATCGAATACGGCGCGGCTCACGGCGCGTTGGCGATGACCACGCCGGGCGACACTTCGATGGCGACTTTGAGCGAAGTCGAAAAAGTAATGAAAGGCGGCGGCGCGCGCGTGGCCAGATAGCCGGAGGAGCTTTAAGGGAGACCTGGAAATGGGTTGGAATTCTTTTCGCAGGTTAGTTAATGCGATCAAAGGCAGAACAATGGATGAGGCTGAAGAAATCAAATTGCACTCAGCAGGGGCCACGGTTCGACACAAGGGGCCATTTGGTCATTTGCAAGTTCCAGTGAATCCGGAAACATTGAGCAAGGAGTTCATCGAAAAATGGGTTCTTCCTTTCTACATGTCCCACTGTTTTGATAAGCATTCATTGCAGGATCTGAAGCCTATTGCGCACGAACTTTCGCCGCAAGTGGTTGGGCGTTTGCTCGGAGAGTTCGACTGGCGTCCGCGAATTGTTGGTGCTCAGCTTGCAGCAATAAAGCAGTATGTGGAGTTCGAGCAAGTAATCGGCAATCTTTTGCTGAGAAGCGATGTTTGTTACGCAGGTAGCGGGTATTGTTTGGCGTTGGCCAGTTTCAATACGCCTGCGTCCGCGGAGTTTTTGTGCAGGTATCTGGACTACTATTTGACCAAGCCTGATTTGTGGTTCGATCAAAGTTCCGCAATGGGAGCGCTCGCATACTTGGATCAACTTAACGGAACGGAGCTTCTCAACCGGTTTCTTCCCGCGTGGGAGCGATTTGTTGCGAACAAACCACGGTGGAATTTGCGTGACAGCATTCAATCCTTCGCCGAAACAATGGAGAAAATCGTCGAAATTCGCTCCGCTATTTGATGGGAGTGACTCTTGTAAAAACTGAAAGCCCTTGATGAGCGTTTAAGGCGCTCATCAAGGGCTTTCGATTTGAGTGCTTCCAATTTGAAACTTATTCGTCTTCGTCCAGCAAGCCTTTTTCAGAAAGTTCCTGGCAGGCGATGCAATAGCGAACCCAGGGCAGAGCTTCCAGCCGTTTGGGCAGGATTTCGTTGCCGCAGTTGGTGCAGACGCCGTATTCCTCGTCTTCGATGCGTTGCAGGGCTTCTTCGATCTGGGTCAGGATCAGCCGGTCGTTGGTGGACTGGCTGAAAAGTAGTTCTTTGGTATACGAATTTGACGCCTTGTCCGCAGGGTCTTGCGTGGCTTCGGTGTCGGCTTCGCGACCGTAGTCTTCGTTGCGGCCAACGACGCCGGAGAGCGAATTGCGTTCAGCAATTAAACGATCCTGGTAAGCTTTCAGCTTCTTTTTGTCCATCCATTCTTCTCCTAAAAACTGAAATCGGTGTTTTGAAGGCGGCGATTAGACTTCAGAATTTGTGATAAGGCAAGCCGGCCAATAAGGTAAATGCGCGATAAATTTGCTCAGTTAAAATCACCCGCGCTAACTCATGCGTGAGCGTCATTCGCGACAGTGACAATTGCAAATTGGCTCGTTGTTTGACCGCTTCGCCGACCCCGGCAAAGCCACCGATGACGAAGGCCAGTCGTTTGACGCCGGCCTGTTGGCGCGCGCTGACGAATTCGGCAAGTTGCGGCGAAGTCAATTCGCGTCCGCGTTCGTCGAGCAGCACGACAAAATCGTCTTTTTCAATCGCGCCGAGCAGCTTAACGCTTTCCGCCGCAATGATGCGGGTTTCGTCGCCGCCGCTTTGTTCTTTCAATTCGCTGACTTCATAGCCGGCGAAGCGTTTGATTCGATCCAGATATTCGGCGGTCAGCGCGGCGCAGTGCCGGTCTTTGGTTTTGCCGATCCAAACGAAATGTATCTTCACGCAGGTGACGGGTGGTGGGTGGTAGGTGGTAGGTTTTTAGCTCCTGTTCCCAAACCACCAAGCGATCAAACATCAACTCGTTCCGCGTCGCGCCACAAACGTTCCAGGTCGTAATGGCGGCGCGCTTCTTCGGTGAAGACGTGAACCACGAAGATTCCGTAATCAATCAGAATCCATTGCGCGGTATTGTAGCCTTCGGTGGAGAGCGGGCGGATTTTGACTTTCTTCAACTGTTCAGTGATTTCATCGGCGATGGCCTGTGTTTGCCGCGTCGAAGTACCGGAACAGATGATGAAGTAATCGGTGAATTCGGTGATGGCCGCAAGGCGCAGCACCAGAATTTCCAACGCTTTCTTTTCGCCCGCGTAATGCGCCGCCAGTTTGACGCGCTCGAAAACCTCCTGGTCTTCGGGCGACAGGGCGACTGTGGATCTAACTTCCTTTTCGACTGTTAAAACTTCTGTCATCACGATTTTTGATAGAGCTTGTACTTTTCAATGTATCGGGCGACCGGCGGCGGAACTTTATCGTCAATGCTCCGGCCTTGGTCGACACACTCTCGAATTTCGGTGGAAGAAACATCCACCGAAACGAAATCCGTCAGGTAAATATGTTGTTCCGTTAACGCTTCCGCCGTGGGAAGCTGACCGCCGCGAAGATCAATGCAACGATTTTGCAAACTCGGTGCCAAGTGCGCGGCAACGTTTTCGCCGTCTTGATAACCTGGCCGCGTAGCGACAATCACATCGTATTCGGTCAATAAGCATTCGTGTTCGCGCCACATCGTCACGTCTTTGAACGAATCCGCGCCCATCACGAAAAATAACTGTGCGCCGGCGAATTCAGTTTTCAATTGTTTCAGTGTTTCAATCGTGTACGGTCGCTCCGGCGCTTCCAGCTCAATGGTGGAAACGAACATTCGCGCTTCATTCGCAGTGGCCAACGCCAGCATCGCCATCCGATGAAACGGCGATGAAATCCGCCAGCCGCGTTTGTGCGGCGGAACGAAGGCCGGAACGAACATTAGTCGTTCCATCGCGAAGGCTTTCAACACGGTGTGAGCCACTTGCCAATGGCCGTTGTGAATCGGATCGAAAGTCCCGCCGTAAATTGCAATCCGTTGCCGCACGCCGTCCTCACAAATTCAAGATTGACCGGCTGTGGC
>CAZRXE010001131.1:0-4289 GCA_964603695.1 uncultured Heliomicrobium sp. | reverse complement strand
CTCATCGGCGAAGATGAAGTCGTGATCGTTCCAGGCGCGGCCCGCCTTCATCCGGTCTTCAAGCTGACTTTTCCGATGCGCGGCCATCACTTCGACCAGTCCATCCGTCAACCGCAGCACGCGCCGGCCATGCGCGGTCTTTGGCGTGTCCAGATACCATTCCTGCTCGCCCTTCTTTTCCCCTTTGCGCCAGTTGATCGCCTGGCGAATCTTCAAGGTCTGCGCCGCCATGTCGAGGTCTGCCCATTTCAGCCCCAGCAATTCCCCCGGACGGCAACCGGTATGAAACGCCATCGTGAACAGCACGCCGAAGCGGGATTCGCCGGCGGCGGCCAAAAACTGCGCCACCTGCCCCGGCGTCATTACACGAGCGGCACGGCCTTCCTTCTGCTCTTCTTCGGCTCGCCTGCCGCCCGGCGCATCCACGCCGTCCATCGGGTTGAACGGAACCTTACGCCGGCGCAGCGCCAGCTTGAAGACACTCTTCAGCAGTGTGTGAACGTAATTGACCGAACTGCGCGAAAGCCCACTTTCGGCCAGACTCTTGTAAATCGCCTGAATGTCGCCAGCTTCGATCTTCGCCAGCATCAGGTTGCCGAGCTTCGGACGCACATACAGATTCAGCGTCCGCTTGTAATGCGCAATCGAAGACTCCTTCAAGTCCGGGTTTGCGCCCAACCATTCATCGAGAAAGACGCCGAGCGTGTCTTTATTGATCTTCAGCGATTCCCCGGCTTTGTGCTTAGTCAACAGCGTGCGCAAGCGATCCTGCGCCTGGCGCTTTTTTCCGTGAAAGGTTTCGTCATGGTAGTGGCGTTTACCTTCCGAGTCCCTGCCCAGAAAGATGCGCAACAAATACTTGTCCGGCCCGCGCTCAATGCACTGGCCCGCGCCCCGCGATCTTTCAGCTTTTGTCTTGCGGCTCTTCGATGGCTTCGGTGTTTCGATAGACGCTGGCGCGCTCAGCATCGCCAGCAGATCATCGAAGGGCTGGCCGGCAGCCACGCGCGCCGCAATCTCGGCCTTGATGGCTTCGCGGCGGTTCGGATTGTTGGTTGGTTCGCTCATCGTTTCTCGAAACCTGATGAAGAATGACTGACCGTTTTCCTCGTCTTCGATTCTCCCGCCTCTCTTACCTCCAAATAATCGGGACAATCGGGACAATCGGGACAGACAGCCTGTAAGTAGTTGATTCTATTGAAAGCCATCGCCTGATTTTCCGTCCCGATTTTCAAAAACAGCCAAATAATCGGGACAGAAAATCGGGACAGAACTCAGGACTGCTCCTTTTTCCTTCCCTTCTTCGCCCCGGCTTTCTTTACAGATTTCCGGTCTTCAGCCTTCGCAAGTTTTTTTATCTCCTGAAACTCCTCATCGGTCATTCCGTATATTTCAGGACGCATTTTTCGGAGCGCTCGAATAATTTGAATATCGCTCATCTTCTTCGCAGCACTCTTTCCCACTTTCGCCGCTTTTTTACCAGTCGCCGCCGATGACCTTTCGTCCGCCGCATCGGTCGCGGTCGCGGCTTCGCCGTCTGTTGATTGGGGCTTCGGCCCAGGCTTTTGCCGCGTGACCAGGTCCAGCGAAGATTGAGGAATTTGCCAGACCATGCCCATAGGCGTTTCCTGCTGCTCAGCGCCAGGAATTAAACCGTCCCTCAGCCAAGCCATGACGGTCGTGTACGAGATTCCCTTTTCTTTAGCAAACGTTCTCGCTGTTAGCATACGCTCAGTTTTCCTTTTCATCCGGCGAAACTTACCAGCCTATCCAGTAATTGCCAAGAAGAACGTAACACGGCCATTAGATATTACGCAAGGAAAAACTGTATACCCTATACAGAAATTGCTTGTATTAAATTACTGTATAGGGTATAAGGTATCTGTCAGTTGATGACAGCAACTTTTCAGGAGGCAAACAATGATTCTCAACACTGCAATCTTCACCGCAACCGTTCAAGCCGCGAAGGCGAAAGCCGCCGGCAATGCTTCGATCCTGCGCGCCATTGATCGCGCCGTAATTGAAATCACCAAAGCGCCGTATTGGTCATTCGCCGATGGCGTGCTGACGCTCATCAGTTCGACCAGCGGCGAATGCCCCGCCCGCTCGAAACACTGCAAACACCTGGTGGCCCGTCGCCTGATGGTTCGCTACCACGAAGCGTTGGCAAGCGCCGATGCGAAGCCGGTCAGCGCACCGGCTCCCGTGGCCAGACCGAAGCTTGAGCGCCGTGTCTCAACTGACCGCAACGGATTCACATTCACAACCACAACCTTTGATGGCTGGGCTGTCTAAGCCTGGCCATCACCACAGAGAGGAAACACCAATGATTCGAGTTATCGCAATTCACGAAGAAAAAGACGGACGCCGCTGGCAGAACGAATGGTTGCGCGTAGACACCCGCGCCGAAGCAACCGCTGCCATCGGCCAGGCTATCGGACAAGGCAACATCGTTGACGGGTATTGGCTGAACGAAGGCGACGAACTGTTGCCGATTGCGCAGACCGCTGCCGAAGAAGCTGCCCGCGTTGCAGCCTTCCACGCGGCAGTCAGTGTGCCGTCACCGCTGTTTGGCTAAGCGTTGCCCAGCGTAACAACGTCCGGCGCATCGGGCGGCAATCCATTAACTGCGCGGCAATGCGCTGCCGCTGCTACCTCACAAGGAAGGAAGTTTTTATGATTACCCCAGGAACACAGGCCAAAATCACCTTACACAATGGCTCGCGCGAGCCATTTTTAGGCGTCGTTGTGTCTGAGCCGATCAAGGGCCAGATGGTAATTCTACTGAACGACGGACGGGCGTTTTTTGGCCGCGTCAGCCCGCACACGCCGAAGACGTATCGGACGCTGATTCAGGATCAAATTCTTATTTTCTCGGTCGAAGATGTGACGCTGCTCGTGCCTTACCCGATGGTGGGCTTGTCGAAGGACAGGCCGACCGAAAAGCCCGCGCCATCGAAGCCGAAGCGCACGCGCTCCAAGCGGACGAATATGCGCACCAAGGAATTGTCGCTCGCTTAACTTTAACCCTTTTCCAATGGAGGAACAGACAATGACTAAAAACACCAACACGCTGAAGCCCGCGCTTCCGGCCTTTGCGCCCGAAGTCGAAGCCCGCCGCCCTCACTTTGAAGCGTTGGCGGAAAACTTAATCGCGATGCTGAATCTGGAATATCAGCAAGACGCCTTGGACGTGAGCCTTGATGACGCCTTTGTTCACGAAGGCGAAGCGCGGCATGTCCTGATGAATGCAATTGAGCGCCACATGCGCACGGTCGCCGACCAGTTGTTATTGCTTGAGCCTTCCACCATCCGCCGCTTTTACGTGGATTTCCGACTTCACATTGAGCAAATGCGGCTCGATGCTCAGGCCACGCGCGGCGACGTGGCCAAATAAAACGAAGGGCTTGCTGATGCGTCAACATCAGCAAGCCCCGAAGCAACTCACGCGGGAAGCGTAGAGATGCCCCTCACACGGTCAATCCTACGCTCCCGCCATCCATTCACCAAGCGCCGGTGATTCCCTTCCCGGCGCAATCCTTACGGGAGTTTTTCAAATGTCACAGAATAAAGAGTTGAACATCTTGAAATGGGTCGGCGTGGCGCTGGCCGTTTTGAGTACTGTTTTCACGCTGGTGATTGTCGGCTCGCACCTGTCTGGCAGACTGGTCGGCATGGGCAAGATCGGGATCATCGGCACAGTTGGCGCGGAACTGATGGCCATCATTTGCGCCTGGTTGGCGACTTCCGAGCGCAAGCGCGTCGCAGGTGTCGCGATGATTTGTCAGATCGTGTTGACGGCTGTGTTGTTGGTGAACGCTTCGATTGCCCTTGATTTGGATTGGCAGGAGACGCTGGCCAGCAAGGCATCCGAGCAACAATTGGCCGCGCAACGTCAGGCCGCCGAAGAGCAACGCAAATTGATTGAGAAGCAAGCCGAATTGGCGGGGCAACTGGCGCAGCAAGACAAACGGCTCGCGCGCGAGTTCATCAAATCCGGCAAAGCAACGGCGAAGCTTCCCCCCTCGACAACGGAGCAGCCGGCAGAGACTGATGCCAAACCGCTCGACATCGCCAAGCTGAACACCTACGAGCGATACGGCTTGACGGTGGTGCCGCTTTTTTTGGGATTGTTGACGGTGATTGCGCTGGGATTGGCGGCACACAGTGGAGACTCCGCGCCGGCGTACAGCGGCGGCGATTCCGGCAACCGTCAGCCGCTCGGCTTCAACCCCGCACCCGCCGGTGCAACTGCGGAGACGCGGACGGGAAAATGAGCGCCGATGAAT
>CAZRXE010001130.1:0-1872 GCA_964603695.1 uncultured Heliomicrobium sp. | reverse complement strand
CCACCAAAGTCGGTCATGACTTTGCCGCCGCTTCCGAAGGTTGAGTCGAGGCTGCCATTGCCGTTATAGCGCGCCAGCGCGACGCTGTAATTCTTCGTGCTTCCCGCCAGCACGATCTTGCCGTCTTGCTGGAGCGCCATTGCGTATGCCAATTCGCTGCCCGTGCCGAAGTCCGTGATGGTTTTCCCGCTGCTGCCGAAGCTGGTGTCCAAACTGCCATTTGCGTTGTACCTCAGCACGACGAAATTCCCGCCGCCGCTGAAACCTGACAATCCCGCAGCGACAATTTTGCCGTCCGGCTGGAGTGCGACTGCCAAGGCGCGCTCGGAGGAGTTGATGTTCGCGACGGCCTTACCGCCATCGCCAAAGCTCGTATCAAGGCTGCCATTCGAGTTGTAGCGGGCCACAATGATGTCCTCGGCAAAAGAACTGCCTTCGCCGTAGCCGGCCGCCACGATTTTGCCGTCAGGTTGCAGCGCCAGGGCGTATACGGAGCCGAAACCGTAGCCGGTGAAAGTGGTTGTGACTCGTCCGCCGTTGCCGAAGCTTGTATCCAGGCTGCCATTGCTATTGTAGCGTGCCAGAGCGAACGGGCCGCTGCCATACCCTCCCGCTACGATCCGGCCATCGGTTTGAATCACTACACTCCAAATTCGGCTGTAGGAATTTCCGATTGTGGTCGTGACCTTTCCGCCAGAGCCGAAACTCGTGTCCAGCGTGCCGTTGTTGTTGTAACGCGCCAGCGCAAAAGTGAGATTGCTTTCTCCCGCGACCACAATCTTGCCGTCTGGCTGAATGACAATGGAGTGTGCTTCATCATATCCGCCGAGATTGGTAATAACCTTGCCGCCATTGCCGAATGTCGGGTCTAGATTGCCATTAGCCGCGCTACTGCGCGCCTGCGTCACCGTGAATGTTTTTTCCGCGATGGTCAGCGTGCCCGTTCGCGCAAGGCCTTGATTCGGGGCGACGGTGAAATTAACCGTGCCATTACCTGTCCCTGCAGCACCGGAACTGATCGTGATCCAGGCGGCGCTGCTCGTCGCCGTCCAGGCGCAAGTGCCGGGCGAGGCGGTGACAGTCACCGCGCCCGTTCCACCCGCGACCTCGAAGGATTGGCCGTCGGGGGAGATCGAAAAGCTGCAGCCGGTTTGTGTGATGCTGAAGGTTTTGTCTTCGAGGTAAATATAGCCGGTGCGCGATTGACTGGCGCTGTTGGGCGAGACAGTGAAGCTGACCGTCCCATTGCCGTTGCCGCTGCTGCCGGCGGTGATGTTGATCCAATCGTAATATACGGCGGCAGTCCAGGCGCAGCCGCTGGAACTGGTCACAGCGAAACTGCCTGTTCCGCCCGACGCCGTGAACGACTGGCTGGTCGGTGCAATCGTGAAGCTACAACCAGCCTGCGTCACGGTGAAAGTCTGGGTGGCGATGGTCAACGTCCCGGTGCGTGAAAACCGGCTCGATGTATTGGCTGCGACGGTGAAATTTACCGTCCCGTTGCTGCTGCCGCTGGTTCCGGAAGTGATCGTGATCCAACTGGCGTTGCTGGTTGCCGTCCAGTTGCAACCGACAAGATTGTTGACGGTAACGCTGCCAGTTCCGCCGTTGACGGGGAAACTTTGGCTGGTCGGCGTTACGGTGATACAGGGAAGCACGGTGAACGTCACAGTTTGAACATCGGCGCAATTGGCTTTGCTCAGCGTAAGCGGTCCGGTCACGGCGTTGTCCGGAATGGTGGCAGTAATATGGGTGTCGCTGTTGACGTTAAATTGCCCCGCCCCGCCGCCGGAAAATTTGACGGCGGTCACTCCGGTCAGTCCCACGCCGGAAATGGTGATCGAGCTTCTGGACGCGCCGCGGGATTTCGTC
>CAZRXE010001129.1:0-3875 GCA_964603695.1 uncultured Heliomicrobium sp. | reverse complement strand
ATTCGGTCAGGCGGGCGGCTATGTCTTCAACGCGGTTTACTTCCAGCGCGATTTCCATTCGCCTTCGACTGCCCAGAGCATTGATGAGTACTGGAATTTTGCCGCCGTCCACGTTTTCAAACAGCAAGGCTTTGTTGTTGTCTTTCGATTTGGAAACGCGGTCGGTGATTTCGGTGATTTCCTGATCGCTGGAAACCGGGAGTTTGATTCGTTTGAGTTCGTTGTTTCGCTCTAAAGCTTTGATGAATTCGCGCAGGTCGGCGTAGGCCATGAAGTTTGCTCCGCAAAAAGATGATTGCCTGGGTTCAGGATGAGTGCGATTGAGGCGGGATGGTAACAACCGCCGGAAGGCGTGACAAGCAGCCGAATCGTCAGCAGGTTAAATCAGTCGTTTGTGCGCGATATTTGGAGTGCGGCGGTGATGGCTGCCGCCGCCGCACTTTAAAGGCTTCGTTCTGCAAGACTCTCAGCTTAATTTCAGTTTGCCGGTGGCTTTGCCGATTGAGCCGCCCGGATGCCAGGCGTTGTATTCAACGTAGGAGATGTTTTTGCGCGCTTGCAATTCAATGCTCAGCGCGGCCAGCACGTAAATCTGCGCCAATATGCTGGCACGCGGCTCGAAGTTCAGCGGGCTGCCTTCGTTTTCCACACCGGCATACAAAAACTCGTCGCTTTGCTGAGCCAGCCAGGAAGCTGGATTGCCGGACACGCCGATGATTTTCGCGCCGTTGTATTTCAAGGCCAGAATGGCTGCTTTCAGTTCCGTGGTTTCGCCGCTGTTGGAAAGTGCGATGACCACGTCGCCGGGCACTACTTGTCCGGCGCTGCCGTGAACGCATTCCGTGGCGTCCAGAAAATAAGCGGGCGTACCGACGCTGGAAAGCAGCGCAGCGATATAACCCGACACGTATTCGGGTTTTCCGATACCGGTAACATGAACGCGCTTGCCGTTGGCTTCGGCAGCAGTGATGAAATCGGCGACGCGTCTGAAATAAATCTCGCCGCCGACTTTCGCGCGCAGTTGGGCCAGTTCCTTGACGGCGGTTTCCAGAAAAGTCATGACGGCGTTGTCGTAAGGCGACTGCATTGTCAGCGTGGCCGTGACGGCGGCTTTGTGACGCGGATGCGCGTGGAATTCCGCGCCGTCGTAAAGTTCAAACACGCGGTTGCGGCTGTGGATCAAATCGGGAGTTGCGCCCAGAATTTCGCAGCAGGCTGCGCCGCAGGCATTGGCCAGTTTCAAAATGTCAGGCCAGACCAAACCGTGATGCATGCCGGCGAGCATTCCGCCCAGGAAGGCGTCACCCGCGCCGGTCGAATCAATGGCCGAAGCTCGGTAGGCCGGAATGCGGTCGCTGAAGCCTTTTGAAGAAATGGCGCAGCCCGCTTCGCCGTCGGTGATGATGACGGCTTTCGCGCCGTATTGTTCGCGCAGCCGTTCGGCGGCGCGCAAGGCATCGGTTTCGCCTGTGATTTCCAGCACGGCGGCTTTGGAAGGTTTGATGTAATCGGCCAGTTGCAAAGCCAACTCGAACTGGGCGGCGGTTCCCAGCGATTTCAGCGCGTCGCTGCGCGGAATATCTACGTCCAGCACCGTCACCACGCCCGCGTCGCGCCCGATTTCCAGCACGGCGACGACGGCATCCAGCGGCAGTTGGGAAATTTCGGTCGAAACCATTTTCGAACTGCGAATGTATTCGGCGTGCCGGGTGCGAATGTAATCGCCGGTGGTTTCGCTGGTTGCTGCCGGACTCATATAAATCGCGCGCGCGCCATCCGGATTGACGAAAATATGCGCGAAGGAAGATGACGCGCCGTCCAGCGTGATGTGCTTGTCAATGCTGTGGCGATCCATTCCCGCGCGCAAGAAACGTCCGTATTCGTCATCGGCTTGTTTGCCGAAAATGCCGGTGTGCAGGCCCAGCAAGCTGGCCCAGGAAAGATGATTCAGCGTCACGCCGCCGACCAGTTTCTGCGTGGTTTCGCCGTTGTCATATTTCGCCAGCGCGATTTTTTCTTCCGAACCGATGATGCGCGGCGTGCGATAAATCAAATCCACCACCATCGAACCAATACCGACCAGATCAAAGCGTGTTTCATTCATTGTTGGGTGCAAGTCTCACTTTCATTCAACGTATAAATGTCGGAGTGTTTATGTCCAGGCTTCCGGCACGGGGTAGGGAGCTGCCGGAACTTTCGACCAGGCAAAGTGTTCAATCAACTCTTCCGCGCGGCAGGCTTCAGGTTTCGGCAAAAATCCCTGGCAGCCCAGGCTCCAGCCCAGCCAGCCGAGCACTTGCTCCGCGCCGATGCCGCGCCGAGCAAGCGCCTCCAAATTTGCTGCCCCAGCGCGTTTGCCCAATCGCGAACCATCCGGCGCGGTGACCAAAGCCAGATGTGCATAAGCCGGTCGCGGCAATCCGAGCAACTGCTGCAAGCGAATCTGCGTGGCCGTTACCTCGCGCAAATCCGCGCCGCGCACTACTTCGGTGACGCCTTGCGCGTCGTCGTCAATCACCACGGCCAGGTGATATGCAAAACAACCGTCGCGACGATGCAACACCGGATCTCCAGTGGCCACCGCCGGATCATCCGTTTGCGCGCCGAGCAACAAGTCCTGCCATTCAACCGCGCCGGGCGGCAATTCCGCGCGCAGCGCATCGCTGACGAAGCCCGCGACTTTCGCGGCGCGGCAGTGTCCAGGGTAAGGTCGCACGCCGTCTTCGGCGTGCGGCGCTGACGCCAGCAGTTGCAGGTCTTTGCGCGAACAGCCGCAGCGATAGAGATGGTCTTGTCGCGCCAATTGATCCAGCGCCGCGCGGTAAAGTTCGCCGCGCTGCGATTGCCAAACCACGGGCGCATCCGAAACCAATCCGAGCGCGGCCAAATCGCGCAACTGCGCTTCGGCCCATTCAGCGCGGCAGCGCGCTGTGTCAACGTCTTCAACGCGGATGATCCATTTCCCGCCGCGCGATTTCGCGGACAGCCACGAGGCCAGCGCCGTGCGCAAATTTCCCAAATGCAGCGCGCCCGTCGGCGAAGGCGCGAATCGTCCAACAACCATCACTTGCCTTTTTTCGGGACGTCGGTTTTGAGCAAAGACGAAGGGCAACAGGATTCCAAACTGCACGACGCGCATTCCGGTTTGCGCGCTTTGCAAACGCGGCGTCCGTGCCAGATCAGCCGGTGCGAAAAATCAATCCATTCTTTTTTCGGTAGCAAGCCGATCAAATCCTGTTCGATCTTTTCCGGCTCTTTCTGTCCGGTTAGCCCCAGTCGTTGCGACAAGCGCATCACGTGCGTATCCACTACGACGCCTGTCGGAATGCCGTAAGCCGTGCCGAGTACGACGTTCGCCGTTTTGCGCCCGACGCCGGCCAGTTTGACCATTTCTTCCAGCGTGCGCGGCACTTCGCCTTGATGCTGTTCCGACAACAATCGCGCGGTGGTTTGAATGGATTTGGCCTTGTTCCGAAAGAAGTTCACGGAACTGATGTCGCGTTCGAGTTCCGCAGGGTCGGCGGCGGCATATTCCGCCGCGCCTTTGTATTTGCGAAAGAGCGTGGCCGTCACCTGATTGACACGCTCATCCGTGCATTGCGCCGAAAGAATCGTGGCAATCAACAGTTCCAGCGGACTCGAGTGATTCAGCGCGCAGGCCGCTTCGGGATAGGTCTTTTTCAGCGCGCGGACAATCCGCTGCGCGCGAACTTTCAATTGTTCTTCGGTTTCTTTCATTGTGATTGGTCAGGGAGAAAACGCCGCTTGTCCCAGACGGGCGGCGCGAAACGGGCGGCAGTTTCACACACCGAACCGCAACGCGCAATTCTGCGCAGTACCTATTTAAGCCACAGAGGTCGCAGAGAACACAGAGA
>CAZRXE010001128.1:0-1511 GCA_964603695.1 uncultured Heliomicrobium sp. | reverse complement strand
TGCAAAGTCC
Source organism: uncultured Heliomicrobium sp. (assembly GCA_964603695.1). Lineage (GTDB taxonomy): Bacteria > Acidobacteriota > Blastocatellia > RBC074 > RBC074 > RBC074. Next base: position 1,501 of record CAZRXE010001128.1, on the reverse strand, counting down.
TTAACCTGCCGCGCATCGCCCTGGACATTGACGAACCGGAAGACCTGGCCGAATTGCGTAAGTGGCCGAACTCACTTTTGTCCGGCGAAGAAGGCTATGACAGCGACAATCAGCAACACGAATAGGACCGTCAGCAAAATCTTGATCCAACTCTTCGGGTAATCGCCCGCAATCGCGCCAGTGTAGCCGTTGATGACCACCTGAAATTTCCGCGCGCCGTAGCTGTAACTGAGCAGCCATATAGGAACCAGAACGTGTTTGAAGGTCTGGCCGGAATAATCCGCGTCCACGTGCAAACTGCGATGAGTGTCGCCGGGAACCTCCGAAGCGCACATCGAATAGAGTTTCCGATCCATCGCTTCGCGCGAATGCTGCGCCGCCGTCACCAGATCAAGTTGATAGCGTTCAACCACCCAGCCCGCCACATAACCGGTGTCGTAAGGCACAAGCTCTTCGGTCGGAAACGGTTCGACGGCGCGCAGTTTGTCGGCATCCACACCGACCGAAGCCGGAACCAATTCATCGTCGAAAAAATACTCCAACTGCCCTGCGCTGGGCTGCCAGCGCGTGTATTGCACCTGCCGCGTTTGCTGGCGGCCTTGGTCGTCCGTGTAGTACTCGGTTTCGTAATAGTGATAACCGGATTCAGCCGTCCAGTGCGCGAAAACCTGCGCGTCGAAAGTCCAGTAAGGCAGATAAATTCCTTTGACTTGATCGGTCAGCGCCGCGCCTTTCAATTTGTTCGGCGCGAACCAGCGGTTGCCGTACCAGCGGCGAATCGTTTCGCGCACCTGTGTTTCGCTGAGTTTGAAAGCCAGTATGCTTTCCGGGCGAAAGACTTCCTTGACGTCTTCGTATTTGACCAATTGCGCCGAGCCGCAAAAATCACAGCGTTGCGCCACGCGCTTCGGATCGAAGACGGAAATCGCGTGACAGCTTTGGCATTTGACCGAAACCTTTTGCGTTTCCCAGCCGCGCCTGTCGTCAGGGATGTTGCGCAGCGCGCGAACCAGATCGTGTTCGATGATTTCGCCGTCCGCGCGAATTTCCGCCGGCGAAGTCGTCCCGCAATAGGCGCAAACCAGAGCTTGTTTCGCCGGATTCCAGGTCGCCTCAGCACCACAGGCGGGGCAGTTGTATTTTTGTTTTGCAGTCGTTGTGTCTTGCATGGATGTCGCAACCGAAATGTAGATACTGTCTTGAAAGCCAGACTTTCCGAAAGTCTGGACTTTTATTTTATAACGCATGGCCGAAAGACCATCAATCATCCATCAGCGGCATCGGCAAACCTGCCGGCAAACAGGCGTGGAATTCGGCAAGTTTCATAAGTGCTGAAAAGTGGATAACAGCCTTTCTCATTTTCCATAGATCAATTGTAATTTTTCAGTTGTCATTGATTGCCGGGAAATGCGTGAACTGGTTGGTCAATGGCCAATTTCAAATTTCATATCACAAATGGAAAATAAGCAGCGAACTGTTATCCGGGAAATGAAACTTGCCC
>CAZRXE010001127.1:0-3089 GCA_964603695.1 uncultured Heliomicrobium sp. | reverse complement strand
GAGACCTTTGCCATACAATCGGTCAGTGACAGCGGCTGTGTAATGTCGTCCGCAATGATGGACGGCGGCTGGGTATCTTTAATTGCGACGGGTTTGGGAAAGCCGGCAATCCTCAATTTGAAGAAGTCATACGAAAGCCTTAATTCAGGCGCGGCAAACGCCTTGAGATAGATATTGCCTTCCATACCGGCGAATAAGTCCACATTGCCTGAAATACACTCCGGATTCGTCGCGCCCGAATCGGTCAGGTTGACTTCCAAAAAGCCCAGCAGGTTTTCGCCGAAATCAATGAGGGTGGTGATGGCATTGAGTGTTAATCCCACGTTGGGGCCAATTTTGAATCTGACGCTGTTATCTCCGAGCGTGAACACATTGATGTTCCCGGTCGCATTGGGCGGAGTCGTGGTGCGTAGAAAGCCGGACGGAGACAGCCGGGTATCGAAACCGGTTTCAAAGCCTTGCGCCAAATTCAAGCTGACTTCAAAGGACGCCGGTGAGTTGACGATTGCTTCGAATTCCCCCAACACCGTCAGCCCCAATGTTGCCTCGAAGAGTTTCGGATTGATGCCCGGAATCGTCAGCACCAGGCTGACTCTCGGAATCGGGATTCTGAACAGCGGCAGCCGCAAGCCTTTGCTCAGGGCTACCGCCAGCAGGGTTTGACCTTTGAAATCCTCCTGAATGGCGAATTTTGCGTAAGGATCAACGAACCCTCCCATGCCGTCATCGCACAACAAACACAACTCCGCATCAATGCTGCCGGAAATGGAAAGACAGGCGTCTTTGAGTTGAACATCGCCCGCTCCGGCGCAAGGGTTGGTGTCGTCGCCCAAACAGGGTTTGCTGATGACGCTGGAAAAATCCACGTCAATGTTGAAGGTGTTTCCCATCGGGACTGTACACGATGCGGCAGCGGCATTGACGCGGCCTTCCTCATTCACTGTCGCGCCGTTCGGAGTTAGTTTGACCGTGACCGTGTCGGTTTCCACGCTGATGACGCGCGAAGTGATGGGGACGTTGAATTTCAACAGCCCCAGCGTTTCTTTCTCTTTTCCCACCGGCGGCAGGTCTTGATAGACCGTTTGTACAACCTGCCCGGAAGCTTTGCCGTTGGCCGTCAACGTGTAAGTCGTCCAGTTTTGATGCGCGGCGGCGGTCAAATCCGTGCAAACGAAATTGCCTTGCGCATCGGCAACAACGCGCAAGGTGGTGCGTTCGTGGCTCAGATTGGCTGTTTGACGAATGATGGTCACGACTTCGCCCGGCAACCAGCCCGTGCCGGTGATGACCGGAGATTGACCCGGACGATATTGCGCCAGCGTGGTGCTGAGCGTGGCGGTCGAATGCGGCAGCACCAGCACCGAAGACAGCAATTGCCGATCATCGTTGACGCCGCCCGCGATAACGGTCAAATGCGACCCTGGAATTTCAGCCACGGCATAATTCGCGCGACCAAGCTCCTGTTTTCCGAACGCGGCCTTGAAACCTTTGGAAGCGAGGTATGGGCTGTTGGCGTCGCGGTAAGTGGCGGCATCGGTAAATCCGGCGCGCGTCGGCGCACTGAGCATGCGCGCTTGCGGAAACAACTCCGCCGTCGGGGCCAGATGCGCGAGCGCCGCGAACTGCCTGGTGTATGGATCATAAATCTCCATCGAACCGTCGAAATCACCGCCGATGATTTGCACCTTGCCGTCGGGCAATTGCCGCAGCGCGGCGTGAACGCGCGGCATCATCATCTCGGAAGCAATCGGCAAAAAGCTTTGCGTCGCGGCATTGAAGATTTCCGCCGATTCCAATCCGCGATTGTCCGCGCCTTTGCCGCCGGCCAACAGCACATCGCCATTGGCTAACAACAACGCGCTGTGCGCCGTTCGCGCCGTTGGTTTGCCAGGCAGCAAGGAAAACCGCCGGTCGCCGGGATCATAGATTTCCGCGCTGGTTTCGTTTTGTCCGCCAACGATCAGGACTTTGCCGTCGGCCAGCAACGTCGCGCTGTGCCCAACACGCGCGCGTTGCAAACGCGGCCCTTCGACAAAAGCGTTTGTCTTCGGATCGAAAATCTCCGTCGAACCCAGCGCGCCGTCGGCATTCGATCCGCCGGTGATCAAGACTTTGCCGTCGGCCAGCAACGTCGCTGCATGTTTGGTACGGGCGGTCAGGGAGTGTGCGGTCACGACCAGCGTTGAGGCTTTAGGATCGAGCATCTCGGCATCGCTCACCGCGCCGTCCTGATTGTCGCCGCCGATGATGAGCACTCTGCCGTCGGCCAGCGCCGTCGCCGTGTGATTCCGTCGCGCCACATTGAGTGCGAGCTTGCCCGATGCCGGAAGCGCACCGGAAAAAGGCCGCGCGGCAAAGCCGGGCGTGGATGAAGGGGTACTTCCGTCAGACGATTGAAAGAAGCCGGCCAGCCCGGATTTGAAGGGATGACTCAACACCAACAACGCAGCCAACAAGAACATCGCGCCGGACAGAAACACTCTTCGAGAACGCATCGAGAACCTCCTGGAAATACCCGCTCCACTGCAGGGAAGAATAGGCAACTTGTTTTTAACGGGAACTTGCTGTTTGCCCTGCCAGCAAATGCCGCACGTTCAGCAAGTCTTCTTTCAGCACGTAATCCGAAGCGCCCGCGCACTCGGCGGCCCGTCGCAAACGCACTTCATCCTCGTTGCCGACCACCACCACGCGGGTTTGCGGACAGGCCAGATGGATTTGTCGCGTTGTTTCCAGCGCATCGGGACGGTTTTGATTGAAGTCGAGCAACACCCAATCCGGCTGCTGCGCCACGCACAGCGCCAGCGCCTGCGCGCCGTCGCCGCATTCGCTGATGGTGCAGGGCAATTCTTCAAGCAACGACCGCAGCAAACGCCTCATCGCCGCGTGCTCTTCGACGATTAAAATTTTTGTGCGCTGTTGGCGGGGTTGCTCAATCACACTCGGATTGTGCGACGAACAGCCGATTGGCCGCATCGGCAGGACTATGTATTTTGCGATGGGTAGAACTGTGTATTTTGCTGGGTGGAACTATGCAGACGCATGGGTAGTTCTACCCATGCGTGCGGCAAGTGTGACGGTTACGAGACACA
>CAZRXE010001126.1:0-2026 GCA_964603695.1 uncultured Heliomicrobium sp. | reverse complement strand
GTCAACAATCTGGCGAACTTCCACGCGCAGCAACGCGAGGATTTCGCGCGCGCCGAACCGCTGTTCGCACGCGCGCTCGGAATTTATGAAAAGCAGTTGGGGCCGGAAGATTTGCGCGTGGCGACGGCGCTTTACAATCTCGGCAATGCGCAACTTTCCCAGGGCAATTTGGCGCAGGCGGAAGCCAATTACGGCCGCGCGCGGAAAATCTTCGAGACTAAAAACATCGAGCACCCGGACGCCTTGCGCGTTTTCATCAATTTGGGAGAGCTGGCCGCCTTGCGCGGCGATTACGCCCAATCGCTGGCCTTGCAGCAGCGGGCGCTGGCTTTGCGCGAAAAGGCGCTTGGCCCGGAACATCCCGATGTGGCGTTGCAACTCAACGCGCTGATGCGTGTACATGCGGCGAAAGGCGAATGGACGGAGGCCATACGGTTGCAATCCAGAGCCTGCGCGCTGAGCGAGCGCAATTTGAAATACAATCTGGCGGGCGGTTCCGAACGACAAAAACTGGCGTTTCTTTCCACACTGTTCAGGGAAACCAACCGGACGATTTCCTTGCACGGACGCCTTGCGCCAAATGACGGCGCGGCGCGCGACCTGGCGCTGACCGCGATTTTGCAGCGCAAAGGCCGCGCGCTGGACGCCATGACCGACAGCATTGCCGCGTTGCGCCGTCGCGCCACGCCCGAAGATCAAAAACTGCTGGATCAATTGAAAGAGACGCGCGCCCAACTAGCTAGCCTGATTTTGAACGGGCCGCAGCGCACGCCGCCCGCCGAACATCAAAATCGCATCAAGGCGCTCGAAGCCCAGCGGGAAAAATTGGAAGACGAAATCAGCCGTCGTAGCGCCGAATTTCGTGTGCAGCAACAACCCGTCACATTGCCTGCCGTGCAAGCAGCCATTCCGGCCAACGCGGCGCTGGTGGAATTGATTGCTTATCGCCCGTTCAATCCGCGCTATTCCAAAGTCGAAGACCAGTTCGGTCAGAGCCGCTACGTGGCTTATGTGCTGCACCGACAGGGCGAAGCCAAATGGGTGGATTTGGGCGAGCAGCAGCCGATTGACGCGGCGGTGGAAAAACTTCGCCGCGCCCTGCGCGACCGAACGCGACGCGACGTCAAACAACTGGCGCGCGAAGTTGACCGGATGGTCATGCAACCGATCCGCCCATTGCTGGGCAAAACCCGCCGCGTCTTTCTTTCACCGGACGGCGCGCTCAATCTGGTTCCGTTTGCCGCGTTTGTGGATGAACACCGGCATTATCTGATTCAGCATTACACGTTCAGCTATCTGACCAGCGGGCGCGATTTGCTGCGGTTACAAACACGCTCTTCAGCCGACCGGAAAGCGATGGTCATTGCCAACCCCGATTTCGGCGAGGACGCGCCGGGCGCAGCACCCGCCGAACGCATTCTCAAATATCGCCCGGGTTCGGCTCTGTCCGCGCCCGCGCCCGGAGCCGCCAATTCAGCACCGGCCAAGACCGCTGTGTTGTCCATTCTGGCGGATGCTTATTTCCCGACGCTGCCCGGTACGGCGGATGAAGCACGGGCGCTGGCGGCGGCGCTGCCCGGCGCGGAGGTTTATGTTCAGACGCAAGCCACCGAAACCGTGCTCAAACAGGCGCGCGCGCCGCGCCTCCTGCACGTCGCCACGCACGGGTTCTTTTTGGAAGACGAAGCGGCTCCGTCGGTTGACAGCCGCATTCTGGTGACAACCTCCACCAATTCAGCCGCTCCGATGAACACCGTCAATCCGCTATTACGCTCCGGGCTGGCACTGGCCGGCGCCAATCGGCGACAGCAGGCGGCAGGAGAAGACGACGGCATTCTGACCGCGATGGAAGCCGCCGGGCTGGATTTGAACGGCACGCAATTGGTGGTGCTTTCGGCCTGCAACACAGGCGTCGGCGAAGCCCGCAACGGCGACGGTGTTTATGGTTTGCGGCGGGCCTTGTTTCTGGCCGGGTCGGAAACGCAGGTGATGAGTTTGTGGCCGGCCTCGGACCTGGCCACGCGCG
>CAZRXE010001125.1:0-3056 GCA_964603695.1 uncultured Heliomicrobium sp. | reverse complement strand
AAGGAATGAAACTGCATTTTATGATTGTCCGCCGCGTCCCGCCCGTTCCCAGCCCAGTGCTGGTGGAGTGTTACGACATTCTGCGCGGACGCGGATACACCGTCACGGAAGACATTGCCGAAGAGGTTCTGCAACGGCCCGACTTGATGAAAGTCGAAGCCGATTTGTACCTGCTGAAGTCGCACACCGAACTTTCGCTGGCGCTGGCCGGAGTGCTCTTCACGCAGGGCGCGAATATGCTCAATCCGTATCAGTCCTGTTCGCTGATTCAGAGCAAAATCATCACGGCCAAACTACTGCGACAAGCCGGCATTCCCGCGCCGGATTCCTGGGTGACGAATGATTTGAGTCTGGCCAAACCGCTGCTGGAAAAGCATCCGCTGATTATCAAACCGCACATGGGACATCGCGGCGCGGGCGTGCATTTGTGCCGGACGCCGGAAGACATTGATAAGATTCCCGCGCCCGTGACGCCGATGATTATTCAGGAAGCGATTCCGGGGCCGGGCGAGGATTTGAAAATTTATTGCGTCGGCGACCAAGTTCAGGGCGTTCGCAAGCAGTTTTCGGAAACGAGTTTTTCCGTGGCCGGTCGGCACGGCGAAATTTCGGATGAAGTCCGCCGGATTTCTCAGCGCGTGGGCGAAGTTTGCGGCCTGGGTTTGTATGGCCTGGACATCATCGAAAGCGACCGCGGGCCGTATGTCGTGGACGTAAATTACTTCCCCGGCTACAAGGGCGTGCCGAATGCCGCCGGCTTGATCGCGGATTACATTGATGACTACGCCAAAGGCAAAGTGAAGCTGACGCCGCCAGTGTGAAGATTAGCCCCATGCGATTCAAATTGAATTCCGTCAATCCGGCGCTCCTCGCTTTGCTGGGCGAAGGATTTTCGACGCGATTGAGTTCCGGCATCATAGGTTTTGCGCTCCCGCTCTTTGCATACAGAAAACTGGGCTTGACGCTGACCGAAACCGGCGTGTTGCTGGCGACGAATCAGGTCGCCGAACAATTGTTCAAACCGTTGATGGGTTGGCTGGCGGATCGCATTGGGCTGAAACGCGCTTTTACGCTGGCGATCATCGGGCGGAGTTTCGCGGCGCTGTGTTATGCGCTGTCGGGCGCGGCTTGGCAGGTGTATGCGGCGCGGTTTTTACACGGCGTTTCGGAATCGTTGCGCGAACCCGCGGTCAATGCGTTGATCGCCGAAAACGCCAAAGCGAAATCCGTGGCTTCGACCTTTGCCTGGTACAACACGGCCAAACAGACGGCCAGCGCCATCGGCAAATCTTCGGGCGGATTTTTACTGGCGCTGATGCTGAGCAATTACTCGGCGGTGTTTTTGATCGCCTTTGCGTTGTCGTGTTTGCCGGTGTTCGTGGTGGTTCGGTATGTGCGCGAGCCGCAGGTTGATTCAGACGATATGGAAGCGACGGGAGATATGGAAAAAGAAAATGCTTCTATAACTCCCATTTCTCCCATTAGCCCTGCCGCACCCCCAATCTTTTCCTTCGCGGTCTTGGGATTTTTGATTTCCTGCACGGCGCAAATGATTGCGAATCTGTTTCCGGTGTTGGCCACGGAATACGGTCGTCTGACCGAGGCACAGACGGGATTGATTTACGTCGTCACAATTCTGGTAGTGATTGTCGCGGGGCCTGCGTTCGGATGGTTTGCCGACAACGTCAGCCGCAAACTGGCGCTGTCGGTTCGCGGACTGGCCAACACGATTTCTTCGGCGCTGTTCTTTTTTGCGCCGACCTTTCCCGGACTGGCGGCGGGCAGCGTGATTGACGCGGCGGGCAAAGCGGCGTTCCGTCCGGCGTGGGGATCATTGATGGCGCGCGTTTCGGGCTTCAATCGAAAGCGACGCGCGCAGGTCATTGGGCATTTAAGTTTGGGCGAAGGCTTGGGCGAAATGCTGGGGCCGATGTTGGGCGGATTTCTTTGGCAGACCTGGGGACTGGGCGTGATGCTCGGCGCGCGCGTGGTGCTGGCCGTCGTCGCAGAAATTTACGCCGTCCTGATTGCCCGAGCCGACAAGACGGAATCTGATACACGAAGCGACACGAAGACTCACGAAGAAAATCCTTAAACCTCTTCGCGACTCTTCGCGTACCTTCGCAAACGAATGAAGGAGTTAATGATGCGAATTTGTTTTTTGATGGAACCGCCGCGCAGCAAAGATTCTGTAACTTACGAAGTTCTCAATGGGTTGCAGACGCGCGGCGCTGATGTCGAGGTGGTGACCGAACGCAGTGGATTGGTGGATTTAGAACATTTTCAATTTAATTACGACATGTATTTGTTCAAATCTCACTCTCCCTTGGCAGAGAGTTTAGCAGCGGCAGCGCATTACCGCGGCGCGCAGTTGCTGAACGAATATCCGGCGACCATGAAGGTGCGGGACAAAGTCCTGACTGCGACCTTGCTTTTGCAGGCGGGCATTCCCACACCGCGCACGTTTATCACTGACTCACTGGAAACTTTGCGCCCCATCGTGCAGCAAATGCCGATTGTCGTGAAACCGTACCGGGGCCGCCGTGGCGAAGGCATTGAAATTTGCATGACCGAGGCCGAGTTTGACGAATTGGCCAAACGCCGCGCTGCCAACGGTCCGGCAGCCGATGACGACGGCGGTGGCGAAGACGGCACGGCACTCGGCGATCGGCTGATTTTTGCCCAGGAGTTTCTGGAAAAAGAGCCGCTCGATTACAAAGCCTACGCCATTGGCGATTACGTGCACGCCATCAAGCGTGTCTTTCCCGCCAAAACCAAAGAAGAGAAGCTGGGCACGCCCATCAGCGATGACCCGGAACTGACGGATTTGGTACGCCGTTGCGGTCAAGTCTTTGGCTTGCAATTGTATGGCGTGGATTTGGTCAAAACCCCGCGCGGCTATTCGGTGATCGAAGTCAATTGTTTCCCCGGTTACAAAGGTGTGCCACAAGGCGGCGAACGCATTGCCGAATTTGTTTTACAGCAAGCGAAATAAGTTCTGACGCCGTGGCAACATCTGGTTCAAAAGCCTTCATCTGAGAGACCGTTTTTTGCCC
>CAZRXE010001124.1:0-3996 GCA_964603695.1 uncultured Heliomicrobium sp. | reverse complement strand
GTGTTGATTCCTGTCAATGTCCAACCGCCCAGCACCGCATCCACCGCGTAAGGCAGACTGCTCAAATACGCGCGGCCTTTGCCGAAAGGCAGTTCCCACACGAAGCTGGTGGTGTTGTTGAAAGGTTGATCGTAAGCGCCTGGGCCGCGATCCGCCGCGATGTTGTACAGGTTTTGCGGACGACCTTCGTTGCCGCCCGGCTCTTCCAGCACCTGCGAAGCATTGTCAATCGCCTTCGACCAGGTAAAGGAATTCAGCACGTACACGCCCTTTGAAAAGCGCCGCTCGAATTTCACCTGCAAAGCGTGGTAGTTCGAATACGCCGCCGGCAGCACGCCGGAAATCGAACGGAAGCCCTGAATCGGACGCCGCGCATCCAGCGTCGGACGTTGCGCTGCAGGCAGCGCCAGTTCCGCCGTCGTCAGCGGGCGCGCCTGATTGTAATCGGCCAGCAGAATCAGCTTGGCGGCGTGATTCCCCACGTAACCTATGTCGAGCAGCATATTGCCGGGCAATTCGCGCTGCACCGACAATTGCCAGTTTTGAATGTAAGCCGTGCGGATTTCGCGCGGAATGAACAGCACGACGTTGTTCGGCAAGTTCGTCGGGTAACCGGCCTGCGTCGGGCGGAAGCAGTTGTCGGCGAACGCATTGCCGGTGCAAAGCGCCAGCGCGGCGTTTTGCGTGACGTTGGCGCGGGTGATTTGCGGGAAGTTCGTGGCCAGCAAATCCGCGCTGCCGACGCGGTTGAAATGCACGTAGCCGATGCCGTAACCGCCGCGCACCACGGTCTTGTCCAGCAGGTTGTAGGCAAAGCCCAGACGCGGCGCGAAATTGTTGTAATCGGGATCCACCAGGCTGCGGTCATACAACGAACCGTCTTTGGCGCGAATGATGGTCTTCGTCACCGGGTCGAAGTTGGACAGCCGGTTTTGGGCTTCGGTGTAAGGCGTGGCGAATTCGTAACGCACTCCCAGGTTGAGCGTCAGCCGGTTGTTGACCTTGAAATCGTCCTGCAAGTAAGCGTAATGCAACCGCCGCTGCATCTGGACGACCAACAGATCGGCGAATTCATATTGCGCCCGCGCGCCGAAGAAAAAGTCTGACAGATTGAAAACCGTATTTGCGCCAATACCGGTTGGACGGCTGAACTGGCCGCTGTAAGTGTCCAGGCCCATCAGCGGGTTGGTGTCCTGCACGTCCGTGTTGACGGCCAGAAATTCGTAGCCGGCTTTCAAACTATGACGCCCCAGCGAAGTGGTGTAGTTGATGCGCGGATTGATGGTGAAAGGATTTTGGAATTGCGGGTTGGTGGCTTGCCGCCCCAGTTGCGAAAAGCCCGTGATGGTTTGCGTCGTCAAGCCGCCGGTGATCGAACGGTCCTCGGGCAAGCCGGTGATGCCGTACAACTCGCGCACGCTCGGCCCGCCGGACAGCGGCGGACGTTTGCCCGCGTCAATTTTTGAAACGCCCAAACGCGCTTCCAGCGCCGAATTGGTGGACAGCGTATACGTCGCGCCCGCCACGAATTGCTGGTTCAAAACGTAGATGTACCCGTTGCCGCCGCTGCCGGACGGACCGGGAATCGTGGGGCCGTTAAACTCATTGACCTTGCGATGGCTGATGCGCACAAAGCCGTTCAGCTTGGCGCTGAAGTTGTGGTCGAGTTTGACATTGAATTTATCGTTGAAATTGCGGTTGGTGACCAGATCGCTGAAGTTGTTGGCGAAACTGGTTTCGGTCTTGCCCGCCGTAATGTTCGGCGCAGGCAGTTCATTCAGAACCTTTCGCGCAAAAGCCGTCATCGGCACACGCTGACCTGCGGCGATGACCGTGCCGGCTCTGACGGTCGCACCGGTTGAATCCACAAAGTCATAAGGCACGCGCACGTCCACTGGTAAAATGCCCTGCCGCATTTGCAGCGTCGGCAACGTCGAAAAGCCCACGTCTTTGGCCACTTGGCGGAAGCCTTCGTAATCCAGGAAAAAGAACGTGCGGTCTTTGATGATCGGCCCGCCGAAAGTGAAACCGAATTGATTGCGGATGAGCGGCGGTTTGACGCCGCTGACCGGTTTGAAAAAGCCCACGGCGTTTAGCACCGTGTTGCGATGAAATTCCCAGGCGCTGCCGTGAAATTGGTTGGTTCCGCTCCGATACGAAGCGTTGATGACCGCGCCGCCACTGCGCCCGAATTCGGCGCTGTAAGTGTTGGTCTGCACTTTGAATTCGGCCACGGCGTCGGGCGAAACCTGCACCACTTGACTGGAAAAACTCTGGTTGCTGGTTCCGTAAGCATTGTTGTCCACGCCGTCCAGCATGAAATTGTTGAACGTGTTCCGCAGCCCGTTGACGTTGAACGCGGCTTCGCGTCCGCCGCCGGTGGCTGCGTTTTGATTCGATTCGCGGACGCCTGGCGCAAGCAAGACGAGGTTGGCATAAGAGCGGCCATTGAGCGGCAAATTGACAATCTGTTCACGCTGGACGACCTGCCCGCGCACGCTGGATTCCGTTTCCAGCAATTGCGCCGCATCGGTGATAACAACCGTTTCCGTCACCGCGCCCGGCTGCATGTTCAGGTCAACGCGCTGCCGCGCATTGACCGTGACGTTGACGCGCTCAGCCACGGCGGTCGAAAAGCCTGACTTTTCCGCGCTGACGCGGTAATTTCCGATTCTGACGTTGGTGAATTGAAAGTTGCCGTCCGCGTCGGTTTGAGCATTGACGGCAATGCTGGTGTCAATGTTTTTCAACGTGACGTTGACGCCCGGCATCACCGCGCCGCCGGAATCGCGCACCGTTCCCAACACCGTTGCGGTGTCAAACTGAGCGTAACCTGTTGCCGCAGCAAACAGCGTCAGGATGCAGATTGCATAAATACGCATTCCCGTTCGAGAAAACGATACTTTACTTTTCACAACGTTCCTCCTGGTGGATGGTTGATGGTGATTGGTAAGGCTCGACCGGTAATGAAAAATCATCGAGCCAGTATTCAATTGCGTTTGGAAAGAGGAGAATGTCGAAGAATACGCGGCGCAGTTTAAAAGCGATTCAGCGGGCTGTAAAGCTTCCCTTAAATCTGGCCGAAGCGGTTTGGAAAGGCTATGACGCTTCGGCGCGAACATAACCACAACTCACGATTCCTATGAAAAAATCCCGCAAAAGAATTCTTCTCGTTACCACTCTCTTGCTCGCACCAGTGCTCTTGCTGGCGTACAGCTTCGCGCCAGCGAAGTTAGACCCGGCAACCGCGCCCTCCTTTTCCACGCAACAAAAACGCGATCCGGCGCAATTGCCGGAAGTTTCGCTGTCGCTGCTCAAAGCGGGAAAGATGCCTTCGCGCAAACTGTTTGCCTATCGCGGCGGCGACATCGGCGAAGCTTATGAAAACGGGATGGCGGCGATTCTGGTGCGCCATCCGCAGGCCTCGTTTTTGATTGACGCCGGCTACGGCGCAAACATCGAACAACATTGGCAAACCATTCCCTGGACGCTGCGCAAGCTGTCCACTTACATCAAGGAAACGCCCGCCGCCGCGCAACTGCAACAGCACGACATCGCGATCAACTTCGCCTTCATCACGCATTCGCACTGGGATCACGTTTCCGGGCTGGAAGATTTTCCGGGCTTGGAAGTGCGTATGCCCGCTGCCGAACGCGCCTTCATCGAAGCGCATAAATATCCCGGCTTGATTGACCAAATGATCGGCAAACTGAACGTCAAGACTTTCGATTTCACCGCCGGCGCGTATGAAAACTTCGACCGCAGTCTGGATTTGTTCGGCGATGGCAGCGTTGTGCTGGTTCCGCTGCCGGGTCACACGGATGGTTCGCTGGGCGTGTTTGTCAATCTGCGCTCGGGCAAACGGTTTTTGTTCACCGGCGATTTAACTTGGGCGCTGGAAGGATTCCAGCTTCCGGCGGAACGTCCCTGGATGGCGCGCAAACTGGTGGACGCGGACGAGGCCGAAGTCCGCCGCTCCATCGTCAAAGTGCATTG
>CAZRXE010001123.1:0-3584 GCA_964603695.1 uncultured Heliomicrobium sp. | reverse complement strand
GGCGATGGCGGCGGCTTCGGCCTGCTTTTTTTATTTCGCGCATTCGGCATTGGGCAAATTCGAGCCTTATCTTTCTTCAAGACCGCTGGCCGAAAGCATCAAACAGCGACTTGCGCCCGGAGACATCGTCGTCATCAACGGCGAATATCAGGGCGCATCAAGCATCGGTTTTTATCTGCCGCAAAAAGTGCTGTTGCTCAACGGCAGAATGACGGGATTGGAATTCGGCTCTTATTACCCGGACGCGCCGAAGGTTTTCATCAATGATGCAGACATCGCGCGGCTGTGGCGCGAAGACCGGCGCGTCTTCCTATTTTTGTACGACGAAAAATTCGAGCAAGTGAAACAGACGATTGGCGGCGAAATGTTCCGTTTGGCTGCGGCGGGCGGCAAAACGATTTACAGCAATCGTGCCGATGAATAAGGCGGTTCAAACCGCGTGGACGGATCAGTACCGCGAGCGGTAGCGAGCGGGATGATTCGGAGATCAAGCTTATGAAACCACCATTTCCTTCCATCAGACGCAGACACTTTTTCAAAACCGGCGGGTTGAGCCTGGGCGCGCTCGCGTTGCAAAGTCTGTTGGCGCGAGAAGCCGGTTCGCAAACGCCGAACGCAAATCCACTCGCGCCTAAACCGCCGATGCTTGCGCCAAAAGCGAAGCGCGTCATTTATCTGCACATGGCCGGATCGCCTTCGCAGCTTGAGTTGTTCGAGCACAAACCGGAACTCGCCAAGCTGCATTTGAAAGACTGTCCGCCGTCGTTTTTGGAAGGCAAGCGATTCGCGTTCATCAAAGGCACGCCGAAAATTTTGGCCGGGCAGTTCAAGTTTCAACAGCACGGGCAAAGCGGCCAATGGATCAGCGAATTGTTGCCGCACTTTGCCAAAGTCGCCGACAAAACCTGCATCATTCGCACCGTTCAGACAGATCAATTCAATCACGCGCCGGCGCAACTGTTTGTCCATACGGGATCGCCGCGTTTGGGCAATCCTTCGATGGGCGCGTGGGTGACTTACGGGTTGGGCAGCGTCAATGAAAACCTGCCGGGCTTTGTCGTTTTGTTATCGGGCGGAAAAACGCCTGACGGCGGAAAGTCGCTGTGGGGCGCGGGATTTTTGCCCAGCGTTTATCAAGGCGTGCAATGCCGCACGGAAGGCGACCCGGTGTTGTATCTGGGCAATCCCGCCGGACTTGACCGCAGTTTGCGCCGCCGCACTCTGGACGCGTTGGCTGAAATGAACAAGGCCGAGTATCAGCGTAGCGGCGACAACGAAACCCTGACGCGCATTGCGCAATACGAACTCGCTTACCGCATGCAAATGTCCGTGCCCGAAGTGATGGACATCAGCAAAGAGCCGCAACACATTCTGGATTTATACGGCGCAAAGCCCGGTTTCGTCTCTGCGGCGGAAAGCGCTGACGATCCGCGCGTCATTTATAAAGGCGATGATCCGACCTTTGCCAATAACTGTTTGCTGGCGCGGCGACTGATCGAAAACGGCGTGCGCTTCGTGCAGTTGTACGATTGGGGCTGGGATCATCACGGCTCTTCGCTTGGCGAAAGCATTGACGGAACCCTGCCGATCAAATGTCAGCAAACCGACCGCGCCATCGCCGCCTTGCTGACCGATTTGGAACAGCGCGGCTTGCTCAGCGAAACCCTCGTCGTCTGGGGCGGGGAATTCGGACGCACGCCGATGATGCAAAACAACGTCCGTACCGAATTGCGCAAAGGCTACATCGGTCGCGACCATCACACCTTTGCTTACACAATGTGGATGGCGGGCGGCGGCGTCAAAGGCGGGCTGGCTTATGGTCAGACGGACGAATTCGGCTATTACCCGGTCGAAAATCCCGTTGGCATCCGCGACCTGCAAGCCACCATTCAACATCTGCTCGGTCTTGATCCGTACCGGTTCAGCTACGCTTATCAAGGATTGAACAATCGTTTGATCGGCCCGACGGACGAAGGAAAAGTGCTGCGAGGAATTCTGGCGTAGCGTTCGGCAACAATGTTTTCACGGCCTGGCGGCTTTGTGTGAAACCTAAACCGGCGGCAACCAGTCATTGCATCTCTCACCGTTCATTCGTTCGTCATTCACGTTCAAAAGGAGAAAAGCATGAACCGCCTATTCGTTGCAGGAATCACCTTGTTGTTGCTGACTTCGTTAGCGTTTGCGCAGCCCGAAACCGGCCAGCGTCCCGGAGGCCGTCGCACCACCGAACAGCAACCGACTCAAACCGCCACTCCGACAACCAACACCCAACCGCGCCCGGTGGCACCGATGGAAGAGAAGTCTTCCGTCACGCGCAACAGCGTGCGCATCGGCGGGCAGCAGATCAATTACACCGCCACCGCCGCCAACTACATCATCAAGGCCGACGACGGCTCGCCCAAAGCGTCGTTCTTTTTCGTGGCCTACACCAAAGACGACGTGACGGATAAATCCAAACGCCCGCTGTCTTTTATTTACAACGGCGGGCCGGGTTCGGCTTCGTCTTACACGCACATGGGCTTGGGGCCGAGGCGCATTGTGCTGACCGATGACGGCTTCGGCATGCCCGCGCCGTATTCGGTGGTCGAAAACGGCGATTCTTTTTTGGACGCCACCGACATGGTGTTCGTGGACGCAATTTCCACCGGTTACAGCCGTCCAGCGCCTGGCGAAAACACAGCGCAGTTTTACGGCGTCGAGCAGGATGCGCAATGGTTCGCCGATTTCATTTATCAGTACATCACGCGCAACGAACGTTGGGCGTCGCCGAAATTCCTGATCGGCGAAAGCTACGGCACGACGCGCTCGGCGCAGCTTTCTTACACCTTGCAGCGCCGCCATCAAATTTACCTGAACGGCGTGGCGCTGCTCTCCGCTGTCGGCTTCGGTAACTGGGGCGCGGACGACCGGACGATTTTCTTTTTGCCGACGCTGATTGCTTCGGCCTGGTATCACAAACTGCTGCCGCCCGACCTGCAAAAACTCAGCATCGGCGAACTGGCGCAGAAAGCTCGGCAATTCGCGCACGGCGATTACGCCGCCGCGCTGGAAAAAGGCGATGAAATCCAGCCTGCCGAATATCAGAAAGTCGCCAAGGAACTAGCGCGTTTCACCGGCCTTTCGCCGAAATACATTGAGCAAACCAACCTGCGCATCAGCCCGTTCCGCTGGTTCAAGGAACTGCTGCGCGACAAACGCAAAACCGTAGGCCGCATTGACGCCCGTTTTACCGGCATGGACGCCGACGCCGCCGGCGAACGTTACGAATACGATTCGAGTCTGGCGTCATACGACGGCTCTTACGTGGCGATGTTTCAGGATTACGTGCGCCGCGAACTGAAGTGGAACACGGAGATGTTCTATACACTGAGCGCCCGCGTGCAGCCCTGGGATCAAGGTCAACCCGGCGGCCCTGCGGAAGCTTTGCGCTCGGCCATGACACAGCAAGGCGCGCTGAAACTGTTGGTCATCTCCGGTTATTACGACGTGGCCACGCCTTTCAACGGCATCGAACACACCATCTCGCACATGGGACTCGAACCGGCGATTCGCAAAAACGTCAGCTTCACCTACTACGAAGCGGG
>CAZRXE010001122.1:0-2817 GCA_964603695.1 uncultured Heliomicrobium sp. | reverse complement strand
GGAGCGAGGCGGACATTCTGGTCTGCCGCGTAGAAGGCGACGAGCAGGCGGTGAACAGCAACGCCAGTAGAAAGGGCAAGCGTCTCATTCTTGTTCTAAAACGATCCTTTTATGTCTTGGGAGTTTGGTGCGGATTTGTTTCCTGCAAGTGCGATGCTAAATTACCGGCGTGTTACCACGAAATCAAGCCACGAGGTTCTTATCAAAATGCTCAAACGTTACCTTTGTTTTTGGTCGGTCTTTTTGTTTGCCGCAGTGTTGCTGATGTCGCTTTCTACGGCGAGTTTCGCGCAATCGGGCAGAGCCGCCGCGCCCGCCGCGTCCAACGTTCCCGCGCCTGAAACTGTGCTTGGTTTCAAAGTCGGCGAAGACCGCAAGCTGGCCAAATGGGATCAGTTTCTCGCTTACTTCCGCAAACTGACCGAAACCAGCGACCGCATCAAACTCGACACGCTGGGGCAGACAACGCTGGGGCGCCCATTCGTCGCGGCCACGATTTCCGCGCCGGAAAACTTGCGACGGCTGGAAGAGTTCAAAGGCATTCAGCAGCGATTGTCCGATCTGCGCCTGCTTGAAACGGCGACCGAAGCCGGCATCAAAGACTTAATCAACGCCGGCAAAACCATCGTGGTGATTACCTGCAGCATTCATTCGACTGAAGTCGGCGGCACATTCACCGCCACGGAACTGGCTTACAAACTGACTTCGGAAAACACTCCCGAAACCAGGCAGATTCTCGACAACGTTGTTCTGCTGCTGGTTCCATCGTTGAACCCTGATGGCACGGACATCGTCGCCGACTGGTATCGCAAAACGCTCGGCAGCCCGGCGGAAGGCACAGCGCCGCCGGAGCTATATCACCATTACACCGGCCACGATAACAACCGCGACTGGTACGCCTTCACGCAAGTCGAAACGCAATTGACCGTGGACAAGCTGCTCAATGTCTGGCGTCCGCAAATTCTGCACGACATTCACCAGATGGGTGGCGCGGCGGCGCGCCTGTTCGTGCCGCCTTATATGGAACCCTGGGAACCGAACGTTGATCCGGCCTTGATTGCCAGCGTCAACGCGCTGGGAACTTCAATGGCTTGGGAAGTGATCGCGCAAGGCAAAGCCGGCGTGGTTTTCAACACGATGTACGACGCCTGGACGCCTGCGCGCGCTTACGCCCATTACCACGCCGGATTGCGCATCCTATCTGAAACCGCCAGCGCGCAACTAGCGACGCCGGTCGAAGTTCCTTTTGAGCGTTTGGGCGGCGGATTCAATTACAACGCCAAAGTGTCTTCGTGGAATTTCCCGAAACCCTGGACGGGCGGGCGCTGGACACTGCGCGACATAGTGGATTACCAACTGGCCGGTGCCGTCGCCTTGCTCAATCATGCCGCGCGCAACCGCGAACTTTACTTGCGCAACTATTACGAAATCAGCAAACGTGCTGTCGAAGCCAAAGGCCAACCTTTCGCCATTCTGCTGCCCGAACCTGAAGTGCCGAAATCGCTGGCTGACGCGTTCAAACGCATGAAAGAAGGCATCAACAGCGTCAGCGGAACCGAGCAGCAAAAACATCAACAAAGCGAAGCCGTTGTCAACAAAATCACCAACGAACCTTCGACCAACGAAGAGGTCAATTACTATTTCAAAACCGAAGGATTGGATCGCGTGCTGTCCATACTCAAACGCGGTGGCGTCGAAGTTCAGCGCGCCGCCCAGGACTTCACCGCTGACGGCAAGACTTATCCGGCCGGCACGCACGTTATTTCAATGAAGCAGCCTTACGCCGGCTTCGCCAAGACCTTGCTGGAAAATCAGGTCTACCCGGACTTGCGCGAATATCCCGGCGGCCCGCCCAAGCGGCCTTACGATGTGACGGCGCACACCCTACCCTTGTTGATGAACGTCAAAGCCGTGACGGTCAAAGACGCCTTCGCAGTCGAATCGCGCCCCGAACCGCTGGCGCTGGTTATTCAATCGCGCGTGCGTTCGAGTGGTGGCGTACGCGTGGGGATGTACAAGAACTATTTGCCTGCGATGGATGAAGGCTGGACTCGCTGGTTGTTCGATCAATACAAGTTCGAGTTCAAATCCCTGCTCCGCGACGAAGCCCGTGCCGGAAATCTGATTACCAAGTTCGATACGATCATTCTGCCGGATCAACAAGTCGCGGCGCTGGTCAACGGCCTGCCCGGCAAACCTGCTGAAGGTGGCAACGAAGAAACACGCGGCGGTTATCCGGCGGAGTTCGCCGGCGGACTTGGCGAAGCCGGCGTCAAAGCTTTGCGCGAATTTGTCGAAGCCGGTGGCACGCTGATTACCTTCAACAACGCCTCGAACTTCGCCATCGAACGCCTGGGCGTGCCGGTCAAAAACGTGTTGAAAGGCGTTCCCTCACGCGATTTTTACTGCCCCGGCTCGATTTTGCGGACGGAACTGGACGTGACTTCCAATCTGACTTTCGGCGCGGAGAAAGAATCCATAGCCTGGTTTGAAGGCAGCCCGGCTTTTGAAGTGACAGACACGGCCAGCGTCAAAGTCATTGCCAAATATCCTGAAACGGCAAATCCGCTGCTGAGCGGCTGGATTCTGGGCGACAAACTGATTCGCGGCAAAGCGGCAATGGTCGAAGCCAAATTAGGCAAAGGCCGCGTCATCTTGTTCGGCTTCCGCCCGCAATACCGCGCGCAAAGCCTGGCGACGCTGCCGCTGTTGTTCAATTCGATTTTGACCAGTAAATCGGAGCAGTAGGTAAGGGGGGACGTTAAATTTAACTTCCTTCTGGGAGTGGTGAAAGTAATGGGAGTTATAGGAAACAAA
>CAZRXE010001121.1:0-2571 GCA_964603695.1 uncultured Heliomicrobium sp. | reverse complement strand
CGGCGGATCGGTGAAAAACAGCGTGCCGTCCGAACGGTAAACCAAATCGTTCGGGCTGTTCAGTCGCTTGCCATCGAAACGGTCGGCCAACACGGTTTCGCTGCCGTCTTTTTCCAGGCGAATGACGCGGCGATTGCCAAGTTGATTGATCGTCAAACGGCCTTGCGGATCGAGCGTCAAGCCGTTCGAGCCGGGCTGGCCGTATTCGGCAATGTCCGCGCCGCTGTAACCGCTCGGCTTGCGGAAGACTTCCAGTTTTCCGCGCTGATCACCGTTCGGCGTGAATTTGTAAATGACGTTGCTGTTCGGATCGCTGAACAGCAGGTGTTTGCCGTCAGGAATCCAAATCGGTCCTTCCGTGAATTTGAAGCCTTCGGCCAGTTTGAAGATTTTCGGATTCGCGCCGACGATTGTCTCTATCGCCGGATCGTTTTTGACGACCTGCACGTTGACTTCGCTGGGAACCAACGCCAGCGGCGCTTCGGAACCACGATAAAAATCTAGCCTGGCTTCGCGCACCCAAATGAAGTTGGTCGGCGGATTCGAGATCGGGCCGTTGATGCCGAAAATCGCCAGTTGAATCTGCTGCCCCGGTTTGACGTTGCGCCCGACGATCAAGCGATTCGCTGCGTTCCAACCGGCAACCACCGAACCGCCTTGCTGTCCCAGCGAACGCGCCAATTCGCCGTCCACCCAAACTTCGGCGTAATCATCGAGCGCCGTTTGAAAAACCACTGTCGAACCCGTCGGGTCGAAATCACCTATGCGTTCGGGAATCGTGATTTTGATGCGATACCAGTTGAAACACAGCCTGCCGGTCGAACGCCGCGCGTCCAGCGAAGACGCCGGAATCACTTCCCATTTGGAATCGTCGAACTCCGCCGGGCCGGCTTTGGGCATGTAATCGTAAGTGCGGTTGGGTGCGCCGGTCGGTTGTTTGTCCGCGCCGGGCGATTTGAAATCCACTTCGATGATTTTGGTGTCGCTGTACCGCCACTCGCCTTTGACCAGTCGCGCGCCTTCATCCGTGGCCAGATTGATCGCCGCTTCGGGCTTGCTTGTGGGCGCTTGCTCCTGCGCTTGCCCAAGCACAGTCAACACGCCAATGACCAGCGCCATCAGCAATCCGAATCGTTTTTTTGAAAAATTGAACTTCATGGCTTGCCTCCCCGAATGTGGACAGGCTGAAGCCTGTCCCACGGTTATTGCACTGATCTATCGCGCTTTGACGACGTAATAATTCAGCGGCCCCGGCACTTCCTTGAACCAGTGCGGCGTGCCCGCCGGAACGATGATGACATCGCCTTTGCTAATGGTGCGGGTTTCGCCGCCTTTCACTTCCGTGCCGCGAATTTCGCCCGGAGCCACGACTTTGCCGCCGATGACTTCGCCGCCCGTGACCAGCGTCGCCGAACCTTCGAGTACGTAAATGATGTCGGCGTCTTTTTC
Source organism: uncultured Heliomicrobium sp. (assembly GCA_964603695.1). Taxonomy (GTDB): domain Bacteria; phylum Acidobacteriota; class Blastocatellia; order RBC074; family RBC074; genus RBC074. Next base: position 1,122 of record CAZRXE010001121.1, on the reverse strand, counting down.
GTGGACTTCGACCATCCCGGCTTTGTCGCGATGGCTGGCGTGAACCATGTATTTGTCGCTGGCGTCGAACAGCACAGCGCCTTTGACAAAGGCGGCGGAGACTTTCTCTTTTTCAAAGTAAGTAACCATCGCTTTGCCAGCTTCGGGATTAGTCAAGGCGTTCGCGCCAACCACGGCGAGTTCTTGATCTTGTTGCGCGCTGGCCGCTCCGCTCACTCCGACCGCGCCGAGGATTTGCCCGTCCAGCACGACCGGCACGCCGCCTTGCAACGGCGTGAAAAGCGAATCCGGCAGAGCAGTCATCGCCGTGCGGCCGTTTTTGATGATGTCTTCAAAGACCTTCGTTTCGCGTTTGAACAGCGCGGCGGTGCGCGCTTTGCCGATGGAAATCTGCGAACCGGCGGCGAAGGTTCCGTCCAGCCGTTCCAGCGCCAGCACGTTGCCGCCGTCATCAACCACGGCGATGGCCGCGCCCGGCGCATTGAGCTTGCGGGCTTCGAGCTTGACGGCCTCAATCACTTTCTTCGCGCCGTCCAGCGTCAAGACTTTCTTTTCCGCCACTTGTGCGTTGGCCGTTATGGCAACAGCCAGCAGCAATCCGGCGGCAACAAAACTTTTCATAATCGTCGTCATCGTGTTTCCCTCCTTGAGTAAAAAAGAAGCCACGGGCGCGTGGCAGTGAGCGTAAAAAAGAAGTCGAAAGGAGACCCGATCTTCAACCGCTGTTTAGCGTTCACTGCCTGCGCTGTGGCTGGCTCGTTAATTCGTTATTTCAATCGCTTATTTCATCGCGGCCATCGCGGCTTGCGGCGTGATGGTCACTTTGAACAGTTCGCCGTTGCGCGTGAAGAACGCGGAATTCTTAGCCGGATGAACCTTGCCATTTTCCGGCGTTCCCGCATTGATGTCTTTTTGGCGCGCGCCTTGGTTAGGGCCAACGCCGGGTTCTTCGTCTACTTCGGTGCCGGCGTCAAAAAGCATGAATTCGCCTGTGATGTCGCCGCTCAGTGGTTTGCCATTGACGAACAAATCAATGCCTTGACGCTTCGGGCCGTAAAACCAGTCGTTCGATTGGCCGAACATCGTCAGCACCGACAAGCGCATGCCGGGTTTGGCCGTGAA
>CAZRXE010001120.1:0-7945 GCA_964603695.1 uncultured Heliomicrobium sp. | reverse complement strand
CGGCCTTCCACAATCAAATCGGTATCAAACATCAATCCAATTCAACCCGAAGTATCAACAACAGGCGGAAGTCGTCGAAAGGACTGAATGTCTGGAGAGATCACACAACTGCTGTTGCGATGGAACAACGGCGAGGCCGAGGCGCTCGAACAGTTGACGCCATTGGTATATGACGAATTGCGGCGGCTGGCGCGACATTATTGGCGACGGCATGGCGCGCATCCCACATTGCAGCCGACGGCGCTGGTCAATGAAGCCTGGCTGCGACTGGTCAGGCAGACCGGCGTGGACTTCCGGAATCGCGCGCAGTTTTATGGGCTGGCCGCAAAACTCATACGGGATTTGCTGGTGGACGATACGCGCCGCCGTCTGGCCGAAAAACGCGGCGGCGAAGGAGTGCGCGTTTCGATGGCCGAAGCCGAGCGACAAGGACAAGTGGCCGAATTCAATTTACTGGCGCTGGACGAAGCCTTACACAAATTGGCGCGGCACAAACCGCAGCATAGCCGCGTGGTCGAATTGCGTTTCTTCGGCGGATTGACGATTGCCGAAACTGCGGAAGTGTTGGGTATTTCGCATGCGACTGTGGAACGCGATTGGAGTTTCGCGCGCGCCTGGCTTTATGGTGAATTGGCAGGGTAGATATGACGACAGAGCAGGAAACCCGACTCGATCAACTGTTTCATGCTGCCCTGGCGCTTGAGTTTGCGGCGCAGGTTTGCGGATCTGATATTTTGAAGACCGAACCGCCGTCGTGTCGTCGTTGGAAATCGCTACCTCGTAAACGCCTTCATAGCCTTCAAAAACATGCTGCCAAAGCACCTGACCTGGGCTTTCGCGCGTGAAGGCGTAAGTGCCGAAACATCCATATTCCGTATACTCGACTGAAATTTGATCGAGGTAGGTAAAGTTCCGCAGGATAAACGCCGGTCTTCATTTACCATTTTTCAATTGTCCTCTTATACGCAGCAGTCTCGATCAATGACAACTGACAACTGACAACTGGAATCGCCGACGAATTTATGCCCGACTAATTAAAAAGCGGCAGAGCTTTCTTGTTTCCAATTGAGTAACCGTAGATGGCAGCAACTCTCCATCATCTCCGGCAAAAAAAATAGTAACTGCCTGTCCGTCACCACTTTGCTACTTATTGTCTCTTATAGTTGCGCTGATTGGGGCGTCGTGGCACATTCGGTTGCAGCGAGGGGCGCGAAACTTTCCACTTACAAACAAATCAGGTTGAAGCTCAGGCGCTTTCCTGCCAACAAATGTAATGCAGAGAGGCTTGGCTGTCGGTGCGGACAAGGAGCGCGTGATTTTGGAAAGCGAGTTGCTTCCTCCCGCGCGAAAACTACAAAAAATTCAATTAAGGAGTCGGGCCGTATGAGCGTGCCGGGAAGAGTGTTGATAGTGGATGACGATCCGGAGTTCGGATTGGTGGCGCAAAGCCTGGTCGAAGTCGAAGGGCTGTCGGCACAGTTGGTGGCCAATGGCGAAGAGGCTTTGGCGGTGTGCGGCGCGAAAGCCTGCGATGTGGTCTTGCTGGATTTGATGCTGGGCGACGTTTCGGGATTGGACGTGTTGCGGCAGATTCGGCAGGTTGCGGTCAATTTGCCGGTGATTGTCGTCACCGCGCACGGTTCTATGGAATCAGCCGCCGAAGCCGTGCAGGCAGAAGCTTTCGACTACATAGGCAAACCTTTTCGCGCCGAAGAACTGATGTCGGCTTTGCACCGCGCTCTGGACTGGCGCAAACAGCAGCGCAACGGGCATCACGAACCGGCGCTGAAATCCGCAAAACCTGCCAACACGCCTTCCATTGTCGGACGCAGCCCGGCGATGGTGGCGATTTATCGCGCCATTGCGCGCGTGGCGGCGACGGATTCGACTGTGCTTATCAGCGGCGAATCTGGAACCGGCAAGGAGTTGGTCGCGCGCGCCCTGCACGACAACAGTCCGCGCGCCAAGCGGCCTTTTGTGCCGGTCAATTGCGGTGCGCTGACCGAAACCCTGCTTGAATCGGAACTCTTCGGCCACGTGCGCGGAGCGTTTACCGGAGCGCAAGCTCATCATCGCGGCATTTTTGAAACGGCCAGCGGCGGGACGATTTTCCTGGACGAAGTTTCGGAAACTTCGCCGGCTTTTCAGGTCAAATTGCTGCGCGTGTTGCAGGAACAGGAAATCCGTCCGGTGGGCGCGGCGGAAACACGGCAGGTGGATGTGCGCATAGTCGCTGCCACTAATCGCCGCGTGCAGGATTTGCTCAATGCGGACGACTTTCGCCGCGATCTGCTTTATCGGCTGAGCGTCATCAATATCGAACTGCCGGCTCTGCGCGAACGCCGCGAAGACATACCGCTGCTGGTCGAACATTTTCTGCAACGGCTCAACGCCAGATTTGGTAAGAACATAGTGGCACCGTCGCAAACGCTGGATTGGCTGGGCCAGTTCGATTGGCTGGGCAATGTCCGCGAACTGGAAAACGCTGTCGAACGTGCCGTCACACTTAACATCGGCGGCAAGCTGCTGCCCGAAGACTTTCTGCAATTCACGCCGATGCCGCTGACGCGCGCAGTCGGTACACCCGCCGCGAACGGCGGGACGGGCAGCGGCGGCGATGTGATTCCGGCTTCGACCGCAACGTTCTGGGTCTGCGAACTACCGCGCTCGCTGGAAGAGGTCGAACGCCAGCATCTGCAAGCGATGTTGCGCTACACCAAAGGCAACAAACTGCGCGCGGCGGAATTGCTGGGCATTGGGCGCTACTCGCTTTATCGCAAGGCCGAACGGCTGGGCATTGATTTGAATCAGGAAGATTGAATGGTTTCTGGGTACGCATCGCTTCCAGCGTGCGTGTCGTGGCTGGGCTTCAAGTTGTTTTCCGCGAACGCCTCGCACGCTGGAAGCGATGCGTACCCAGGTTGTTACCCAGGTTATCCGTATTGAATCAGGAAAGTTGATGAGACGTTGCGTTGCACTACTGTTCGTCCTAGCAATGGGCTGCTACCTGCTTTCGCCGCCGGCCATGAGCCGGTCGTGGGCTGCCGTCAAAGGCCGCATTGAACTGGTCAATTCCAAGCTCAAAGCGCGCGGCGGCAAGGTGGACGCCGCGGGCGTGGTGGTTTGGTTGACGCCGCTTGATGGTGTTGCGCCGCGCGGAGTTTCGCGGCAACGCAGCGTCGTCACACAGCGTGACAAGCGGTTCTTTCCGCACATTGTCGCCGTCGAAACCGGGGCCGAAGTTTCTTTTCCCAACGAAGACCCTTTCTTTCACAACGTCTTTTCCATCTTCAACGGCAAGCGGTTCGATCTTGGCCTGTATGCCAGCGGCGAAACGCGGCCAGTGAATTTCACACGCCCCGGCATTTCCTACATTTTCTGCAACATTCATCCGCACATGAGCGCGGTGGTAGTCACGCTGGATACGCCGTATTTCGCCGTCAGCGACGCAGCGGGGAATCTGGTTTTCGGCGAAGTTCCGGCGGGCAATTATCGGTTGGGCGTCTGGCACGAACGCGCCAAACCGGAAACTCTGACCGCGCTGACGCGCACCGTGCAGGTTTCCGCCAGCGGACTGGATTTGGGCGCGATTCAGGTTAGCGAAGAAGGTTACGTGCCGCGTCCGCATCCCAATAAATACGGGCAGGAATATGACAGCCAACAACGGCAGCCGGGCTACCGCAAACCGTGATCCCGGCAAACTTCGCAATCAGTTGTTTCTGAGTTCGGCGCTGTTGACCACTGTGCTGCTGGCGGTGGCCGCCTGGGTCATCAATCATCAGGTCGTGGGTCAGGCGCGCCGTCAGGTGCAGGCCGAAGTCGAAACCCTGCTGCCGCTCTATGACGCCGTTTGGAACGAACGCGCGCAACGGCTGGCCACGCTGGGCGCGACGATGGCCGATTCGCCGATCATCAAAACTGTGTTTGGCGATGAACGTGCTGCGCGCGACCGCCAGACTTTGCACGAAATGATTGCCGACGCCGGCGCGGAGGCTGTTGGAGCGGGCGATCTGGTTTTGATGAGCGACGGCGAAGGTCAGGTTTTTTTCGCCGAACAGCAGGGAGCCGCTGCGCCCGAAGTGACGTGGCTGGCGGCGGCTCGCGAAGCAGGGGAAACTCAAAAACAGATTCGCTGTTTCACCCTCCTGAGCGGAATATCGGGCGGAATGACCGGCGGCAGGCTTTACCAACTGGCGCTGACGCCGGTCGTGCTGCATTCGGGCAGCGCCGAATTCAACAACACGCTGGCGGTGCTGGGCGCGGGCAGTGAAGTCAATCGAACGCTGGCCGCCGAAGTCAAACGCCGCATTCACAGCGACGTGGTTTTTCTGATTGACGGCAAAGTGTATGTCTCTTCGCTGGCGGAAAAAGACGAAGCGGCTGCGCTCGACGCCATCGTCCGCGTGGGTGTTTCCGCCAAGCCGTTCACAGACGCGAATGCCGGGCGTTCGACCGAATTGACCATCGGCCAGGAAGTTTATCTGGCGTTCGCGCGGCAACTGACGGATTTCGACGGCAAGCAGATCGGTCAGGTGGTGGTGCTGCGTTCGCTGGCTGGGGCAGGGCAGTTGTTCCGCGCGATTTCCAACCAGTTGCTGTTGCTCTGGACGCTGGCGGTTGCGGCGGCGTGGCTGCTCAGTTATTTGCTGGCCGGACGCATTACGCGGCCTTTGGAATCGCTGGCCACCAATGTTCGCGCTTTCGGCAAAGGCGAAGAGTCGAAACTGGGGCCGCCCGCGGGCGCGCGGGGCGAAGTGGCGCAACTGGCGCTGGCCTTCGATCAAATGCGCCAATCCATCAAACAATCTCAAGTCGCCCAATTGAAAAACGAACGTTTGGCGACCATCGGTCAGATGGCCAGTTCGATCATTCACGATTTGCGCAATCCACTGGCCACCATTTCCACCGCCGCCGAAGTCATGCGCAACGACGGCCTGCAACTCGAACGCCGCCGCACAATGCTGGAAACGCAACTGCGCGCCGCGCAGCGCATGAACAAAATGCTGACCGAAATCCTGGAATTTTCGCGCGGCAGTTACAAACTCAATCCAAAGACGCAGCCGCTGGCCCCAATAGTTCAGCGCGCCGCGCAGGAACTCGGCGCGCAAATGGCGCAGTCCGGCATCGCTTTGAACGTCGAAGTTCCGGCGGAGCTGACGCTCAACGCCGACGGCGAAAAACTGGCGCGCGTGTTTGAAAACCTGCTGGTCAATTCCATTCAGGCCATGCAGCGACCCGAGGGCGGAACGATTGAAATTCGCGCGGCACGGGAAAACGGCGATTGGCGCGTGGAAGTGGCGGACGACGGCCCGGGCATTCCGCCGGCGATTCGCGAACGCTTGTTTGAACCCTTCATCAGTCATGGCAAACCCGGCGGCACGGGGTTGGGACTGGCCATTGCGCGCGGCATCGTCGAAGCCCACGGCGGCAAAGTCAGTCTGGAAAACAGTCAGGAACAAGGGGCGCGATTTGTCATCCGTCTCCCTTCCGCATAGCAGAACGTGGGATGGACTTCAGTCCGTCCACAATGGCGACAAACTAAAGAGCAGCCCCACATTTACCCGGAGGAGTTCAGCATGGCGCATAAAGTTTTGCTGGTAGATGACGACAACGAATTTCGCGAGGTGATGGCGCTGGCGCTGGAAAGTTATGGCTACGAGGTGATCGAAGCCGCCGATGCAAAGTCGGCGTTGGAACTACTACGGGGCGAGCGTCCCGACGCAATCATTTCCGATTGGCACATGCCTCTGATGGATGGCGGCACGTTTTGCCGGCACGTGCGTTCTGAAACCGAACTGGCCGGGATTCCCTTTGTGATTCTTTCGGCTTACATTGAATCGGACGGATCGAACGATCCGCTGCACGCTCCGGCGGATTGTTTGCCGGATTGCTCACCTGATTATTGTTTTAGCAAGCAAAGTTCTGTTTCAACGCTGTTGCCGCAATTGGAAGACCTGATTGTCGCAGTGGCGCAGCGTCGTGAAATTTCGACCGTGCGATAAGACGCGGGCGGTCGGCGTCCGGGTTTAGGAGAGATTATGCGAAAGTCGTTGACCCGCCTTGTTGCCGTGCTGTTTGTTTTCGTTGCATTCGTTTCCCTTGCGCGCGCCGACGGAACGCCTCGCCGTCGTAAGCCGCCCTCACCGCCGCAAGCCAACAGCGCCGAGAATCTGTCGGAACTGGTGCGCCGCGCCGAACAAGCCGCCGAAGCCGCGCAAGCCGAAGCCCGTCGTACTCGCGAACAAACCGAAGCCATGCAACAACAGCTTCTGCAAGTCACGAAAGAATTGGCGGCGCTGCGCCAGTCGCTCGCCGAATCAGTGCCGCGAGCGGTAGCGAGCGCCGATTCGCCAATGACTTTGCTCGCTGACGCCCGCAGAGCTGATTCGCCAACCAATCCGCAATCCGCAATTCGCAATCCGCAAGCCGCTGACCGTCTGACCGCGCTGGAAGAACAAGTCGAAATCAACACAGCCCAAATCAAGGAACATGCCCAGACCAAAGTCGAAAGCGATTCGCGTTTTCGCGTGAAGTTGTCGGGAATGGTGCTGATGAATGCGTTTATGAACACCGCCGATAGTTCCACGCGCACCGCGCCGACGCGAGCGCCGGCGGATTGGCCTGCTTCGCCGCGCAACAACTTCGGCGGCAATCTGCGGCAATCCACCATCGGTTTGACGATGGAAGGGCCGCGCGTTGGCGGCGCGCGCGTCAGCGCCGAAGCCGAATTCGATTTTTACGGCACGAACGGCGACACCTTTCGCGGCAATGCGCTGGGCAATTTGCGCCTGCGCACGGCTTCGACGCGACTGGATTGGGAACGCAATTCGATGATCGCCGGTCTGCTGCCGGTAATGATTTCGCCGCTCAATCCGTCGTCTTTGGCTTCGGTCTGGTATCCGGCGCTGTCGAATGCCGGAAATTTGTGGCAATGGCGTCCGCAGATCATTCTGGAACATCGCGCGCCTCTGCCGAACTCTTCAGAACTGGTTTTACAAGGCGGTGTGCAGACGCCTTTCTTCGACACGCTGGACGGCAGCTTCATCGAAGGCGGCTTGAATTATCAAGGCCGCATCGCTTTCCGACACAAGCTGGATGTGGACAGAAAATTCGAGTTCGGAGTGGCCGGACAAGCCGGCAATCGCGCCTTCACCTTTGACCGCAAAGAGACGACTTACGTCATCAGCAGCGATTGGCAAATTCCTCTGGGCAGACGCCTGGAACTGAGTGGCGAAGCCTATTTCGGCAAAGCCAACAACCTGGGCGAACAAAGCGGCTTTCGCGCGGACAACTACTACGCGCTGTCTGGCCCGCTGGAAAATCGGCGCACCGCCATTCGCGGCGTTCACGCCGTCGGCGGCTGGGCACAATTGAATTTCAAGGCCCGCCGCGACCTGGATTTCAACTTCGCTCTCGGAATCGAAGACCCGCGCAACCGCGATGTGCTTGACGACCGACGCAATCTGAACAGCTCCTTTCGCAACCGAGTGGCTTCGGGAAACTTCATTTACCAACTGCGCCCGAACGTGCTTTTTTCGCTGGAATATCGCCGCCTGCTGACGGATTACGCCGCCGGACGCAGGCAAAACGGCCATTACAACCTGGCAATCGGTTACTTGTTTTGAAGTGCCGACGCGCGGTACTGTGCCGGCTTTAGCGGGCCTTCATCCCAAGATTCTTAATCAAGCGGTGTAGATTGTTCGGGTGTAAGCCCAGGAATTTCGCCGCCTGAGTGTAGTTGCCCTCAGCTTGCGAAAGAGCATTCAACACGATTTTCTTTTTAGCTTCCTTCAGGCTGGCGTGGTAACCGGTTGGCGGAAGAGATGCGAGCGAGCCTGATTCGTGCAGCGATTCAGGCAAATCTTCCGGCAGGATTAAATCCACCGAGCCGAGGGTGACGGCATGCTCAATGGCGTGTTCCAGTTCGCGGACATTGCCGGGCCAG
>CAZRXE010001119.1:0-2365 GCA_964603695.1 uncultured Heliomicrobium sp. | reverse complement strand
GTTCGCCCGCCCGGCCAACGCCTTCGCGACAATCTCTTCCGAATGCCCCAGCCCATAGACCGCCGCCGTGTCTATCCAGTTCATTCCGGCGTCCAGCGCCGCGTGAATGGCCGCAATGGACTGATTGTCATCCTGATCGCTCCAGGCAAAAGCCCAGCCCGCGCCGCCCATCGCCCAGGCTCCAATGCCCAGGGGCGTGATGTGTAAATCGCTGTTTCCAAGTTGTCTTGTTTGCATGGTTTTTTGTTATTTGGTTTCCGTGAGAAAAGTTTTCAGCGTTACGACGACTGCAACCGGTTTTCCCGTTACGTACATTGCTTTACCCTTGTTCGGTTTGCCTGAGTTGCCGCACTTCTTCGCGGGCAAGTTTGACTAAATCGTCCAACTCCGCTTCCGTCATGCCACTTTCGTCGAAGCTGCGGCGAATCGGTTCGAGAATTTGCGCGAATGTTTGATCCCCGGCCACCTCGGTTTCAATTACGTCGCGAACATATTCGCTGATGGTTTTGCCTGCCTGTCGCCCTTTCTGCCCGATTGCTTCCAGCGTGTCCAGGCACAAGCCTGTAACTTCCAGCGTTTGAGCTTGCATAGACAGCTTCCTTTTATGACAGATTATGACAGAAACATTTACGAACTTGTTTGCGCGATTCTTGCGGCATCTTCCGTTTGTTTACGCGCCAAGCCCTCGCGCCCATCGTAGCGGATAAACTTCGGCAACAGCAAAGCCAGCACGCCGGAACCAAGCACGCACATCACGCCGCCTGACACCACCGAAAATCCCAAACCGAACCGCGCCGCAACCAGACCCGCTTCGGCGTTGCCCAGGTAAGGGCCGGTCAGATAGCTAATCATTTCAATTCCCGCCAGCCGTCCGCGCATGTGATCGGGAATGGTTTGATTCCAGATGGTCATCCGAAACACGCCACTGACGGCGTCCGCCGCTCCGGCCAGCGCCAGAAACAACAGCGCCAGCCACAAACTGCTGACCGATCCAAAAGCAACAATCGCCACGCCCCACAGCGTCGCCGCAATCGTCACTGCCAAACCGTGCCGGTTGATACGGCTCGTCCAGCCCGAAGTCAGCGACACCGCCAATGCGCCCGCCGCCGGCATGGCATAAAACAAGCCTACGGCAGCGCCGCCGAAGCTTTCCGCGATGGCCGGAAACAGCGCGATAGGCATGCCGAAAAACATGGCGTTGATGTCTATCAGGTAAGTGCCGAGCAGTTCCTGACGGCTGCGCGCGTATTTCAAGCCTTCGATGATGGAGTGCAAATTTGGCCGTTCGTCGTCGTCAAGTTTCACGGGCATCGGCACGGAACGGATCAACAACAGCGCCGCAATCGAAACCACGAAGGTTGCCGCATCAATCGCAAACGCGACCGCCGCCCCGAAGCTCGCGGCAATCAAACCGGCCAGCGCCGGCCCGACGATGTAACTGAAACTGCCGCGAAACATGCCTAGCGCGGCGACTGCGGGAATTTGTTCCGGCGCGACCAATCGCGGCGTTAGAGCTTCGAGTGCCGGACGATGCACGCCGTTCAAAGCCGCAAACAGCGCCGCCACCACAAACAGCACCCAGGCGCGCGGTTGCGGCAACAAGGCATTCGCCACCAGCAAGCCGCAGCAAACAATCAGACCGAGTTCGGCAAGGACAATCAAACGTCGCCGGTCAATGAAATCCGCCAGCGCGCCGCCGACAAAAGCCATCACCAACATCGGAAAAAACTCTGCGAGTCCCAACATTCCCACGGCGAAGTTTGATTTCGTCAGTTGATACATCTGCCACGGCAACACCACGTAGCTGATGGCTGAACCGAACGACGAAACGAACTGCCCCGTGAACAGTAGCCGGAAATCGCGCGAACCGCGCAGCGGCGACAAGTCCAGCGCAAAGGCGCGAAGCCAACCGGACAGTTTTGCGTCCGCCGGCTCCGCGGATGAAGTTGGGGAAGGGAGTTCAGCCATCGCTCAACGGTCAAGCAAGCGCATGCCGCCTGGCGTGTAGCGTTCGCCGGCGGCGGCGGGAATCTTTTCGTCGAACCAGGCCAGGTCTTCCGCCGTCAGTTCGATGTCGTTGGCGGCGACGTTTTCGCGCAGGTAAGCGCGGCGTTTGGTGCCGGGAATCGGAACAACGTCTTCACCTTGCGCCAGCACCCAGGCCAGCGCCAGTTGTCCGGGCGTGGAGTTTTTCTTTGCCGCGATTTCCTTGATGGCTTCGACAATCGCCTGATTGCGGTCGAGGTTTTCCGCGCTGAAGCGTGGATTGTTCGCACGCCGCCAATCGCTTTCGCCCAGATCGTCCACGCTTTTGATCGCGCCGGTCAGAAAGCCGCGTCCCAGCGGACTGTAAGGCACAAGGCCA
>CAZRXE010001118.1:0-3686 GCA_964603695.1 uncultured Heliomicrobium sp. | reverse complement strand
CAATTTGCGCGGCACGCTGAGCTTCTAAACTTCTTTTTCGCGGCTCTGCCGCCTGATGTACGGAAAGGCTAAGCCTTTCCGTGAGTCCTGAAACTTCTTTCGGGGCTACGCCCCAAACGTTTGGGCGTAGCCCCGAAAGTTTGAAAAGCCGCAAGACACTTTGCACAAAATTTCCGTGGAGCTTTTATGCAGCTTTCTCGAATCAGACGCCTGCTTGTCTTCTTCGCTCTCCTTTCAGTTGCAATTCTTGGAGCCGTCAATGCGCAGCAAAACAAAACCATCTTCAAGCCCGTTGTTCCCGATGTTGCGCGCCCCCTTCCGTTATCCGCCGTTCGGCTGACCGGCGGCCCGCTCAAAAAAGCGCAAGACCTGGACGCCGAGTATCTGCTCAAGCTGGAACCGGATCGGATGATGGCGTTTTATCGCAAGCGCGCCGGCCTCGAACCCAAAGCACAAGGCTACACCGGTTGGGACGGCGACGGGCGCAATCTGACAGGCCACATCGCCGGGCATTATCTGTCGGGCGCGAGTCTGATGTATGCCGCGACGGGCGATGCGCGCTTCAAAGAGCGCGTGGATTACCTCATTCGCGAAATGAAAGAGGTGCAGGACAAACAGGGCGACGGCTATCTGGGCGCGATCTTCAACGGCAAAGAGCAGATGCTGGAAGTTTCCAAAGGCAACATTCGCTCGGCCAGCTTTGACCTCAACGGCATGTGGTCGCCGTGGTACACCTTGCACAAAACTTATGCGGGCTTGCGCGACGCCTATCGTTACACAGGCAATCGCGCGGCGCTTGAACTCGAAATAAAATTCGCCGCCTGGTGCGAAAGCATCATGTCGAAGCTGGACGACGCCCAGACGCAAAAGATGCTCGGCACGGAGTTCGGCGGGATGAATGAGGTGCTCGCCGATTTGTACGCCGACACGGGCGACAAACGCTGGCTGGATTTATCGCACCGCTTCGATCATCGCGCGGTACTCGACCCGCTCGCGCGCAAGCAGGACATTTTGAATGGGCTGCACGGCAATACGCAGGTTCCGAAGTTGCACGGCTATCTAATGCGCTATGCCTACACGGGCGACAAAACGGACGGCGAGGCGGCGCAGTTCTTTTGGGATGCCGTCGCGCTGCATCACAGTTTTGCCACCGGCGGACACGGCAAAGACGAATACTTCGGTCCGGCGGATGACATGGACGAACGCATTGACGGGCGCACGGCGGAAACCTGCAACATTTACAACATGCTGAAAATGACGCGGAAACTTTTCGCGCTGCGTCCCGACATGAAATACGCCGAGTTTCACGAACGCGCGCTGTTCAATCACATCCTCGGTTCGCAGGACGGCGAAGACGGTCGCACCTGTTACATGGTTCCGGTCGGACGCGGCGTTCAGCGCGAATACGCCAATATGCTGACCAGCTTCACTTGTTGCGTCGGCACAGGGATGGAAAGCCACGCGCTGCACGGCGACGGCTTGTATTACGAGTCATCCAGCAAACCCTCTGGCGACAAGCTGTGGGTGAACATCTATGCGCCTTCGACCGCCAAATGGGGCGACGTTGATCTGACGATGGACACCAGCTTTCCCGAAGGTGACGCGGCAACCTTGAAGCTGATGATGAAAGCCGCCAAGCAATTCACGCTGGCCTTACGTCGGCCTTCGTGGGCGGTTGAAGGCTTCGCGGTCAAGGTGAACGGCCAGCCAGTCAAACAACTTTCCGCGCCGGGCACTTACATCGAACTCAACCGCAAATGGAAAACGGGCGACACCGTGTCGTTGGCGCTGGTCAAGACGCTGCGCCTGGAACCGCTGCCGGATAACAAAGGCATCACCGCAATTATGTGGGGGCCAATCGTGTTGGCGGGTGATCTTGGCCCGGAACGCGAACGCCGGCGTGGCGCTTCGGGACAGGCAGGCGCGCAACCGCCGGCCGCGCAAATAATCAAAATTCCATCGCTGGTGGCCGCCGAACGCACGCCTTCAGCCTGGATCAAAGCCGTGGATGGCAAACCCGGCAGCTTCCGCACAGTTGGCGCGGGGCGGGAACAGGACGTGGAACTGACGCCGTTTTATCGCCTGCATCGTCGCACGTATTCGGTCTACTTCGATTTCTTCACGCCCGCCGAATGGGAAAAGAAAGCCGCCGCATTGCTCGCCGAACAGGAACGCCAGCGCAAGCTGGAAGCCGCAACTATCGCTTACGTCGAAGCCGGAGAGGTTTATTTCGAGCGCGATTTTAATCAGAAAGGCGAAGACACGACCCCGCTGCGCAATCAGGGCCGCCCCGGACGCAGCGCCCGCAAATGGTTTTCGTATGATGTTCCGGTGGACGCTTCGCATCCGTTGAAACTGATTGTGACCTATCACGGCGAAGAGCGCGCCACGCGCACCTTCGAGATTCTGGTGGACGGCGTGCGCATAGGCGAACAGCGCATCGAACGCCATCGCCCCGGCAGCGCGACCAAGAGCTTCTTTGATGTGGAATACGCCGTTCCCGCCGACGCTGTGAAAGGCAAACAAAAAGTCACCGTGCGCTTTCAAGCCACGGGCGGCAATGAGACGGCGGGCGTGTTCGGCGTTCGTTTGGTGCGGGCCGACCCGTAGCCGCGCTTCATCGGCCATTGAAGACTTGCGCAAATGCCGGTGTTGCGCGAACTGTTAGTTTGCGTGGTGGCGGAAAAACAATTTCAGGAAACCTGACGGCTCAGCAAGTCGCTTTCCGATCACGACGCAAACTAACAGTTCGCGCAACATCTTGTCCGCACGATTCTTGCCCGCGCTTCCAGGCAATGCTATAACCCGCACACAATCGCCAGCCAGTTTTACAACTCCGGTCAATTCGGCAGTCAGTGAAGTAAGAGTTTTGAAGCAGCAAGCTGTATTCAATTTGGACTGACCTAACGGCCAAATTGGAACGGGAGCCTGACCGGGAATCAAATTTATTGCACGACAAAACAAAGGTCTATTTCACGCCGAGCGTAGACTCGCGCGTTATCCAAAAGGGAGTTTTCCAAATGAACTATCGGAATTTGGGGAAAGTGTTGGGGCTGCTTTCGCTGGCGTTGCTGGCGAGTTGGAATCCATTACAGTCGGCGCAGTTGGCGCAAAGCGGGAAAATGGCGGAATGGTTGACCGACGGCGGCGACATCGAACGCACCGCCTGGCAACGGAACGAAACGATTCTTTCGACCGCCAGCGTCAAAAACATGAAGCTGCTGTGGAAGACCAAGCTCGACAACGAACCGCGTCAGATGCACAACCTGCTGCCGGTCTTGATCGCCCCGAACGTCAAAACCGCCGGCGGGCAGAAACAAATCGTGCTGGCAACGGGCGTCAGCGACAACCTTTATGGTTTGGACGCCGAGACGGGCGCGATTTTGTGGAAACGGCATTTTGAAACCGAGTGGGAACCGCCCGTCGGCGGCGGACGTGGCGCGGGCATTTTGTGTCCGGGTGGCATCACTGCCACGCCGGTCATCGGGCCGGGCAAAGCGGCGGGCGAATACATCGTGTACGCCGCCGCCTGGGACGGCACGTTGCGCCGCGTGGATTTGGCCACGGGCAAGGAAATCGCCCAGCCCTCGAAATTCATGCCGCCCAACGGCAAACCTTATGCGCTGAATTTGCGCAACAATGTCATTTACGTTCACACGGCACAGGGCTGCGGCGGCAATCCGAAC
>CAZRXE010001117.1:0-3948 GCA_964603695.1 uncultured Heliomicrobium sp. | reverse complement strand
CGAAAGAGATTCCATATCAGTCATGAATTGTGCCAGGCTTGTCGGTGCTGAAGTTTCTTCCTTTGCGATTGTGCCGTTGGCGGCCAAATGCCGTAGCAGTGCATCCAGAGACACGCCCTGCGTTGCGGCTTTGGCCTGAAGAATTGCCACCGTCGTTTGGTCTAATTCAATTGTCACGGTTGCCATTGTTTTACCTCTCACAGCAATAAAAGCTTTGTGCGGCACAATTATAGGCTCCTTCAAATTGAGAAGCGCCGGCGATTATTCCCCTAAGACGGTTTAGCGCCCGCTTTCCCGTTTTCAACCACGAACGAAGCTCGCGTGCGGATTGGTGCGTCGGGTTGGCTGACGGTTTCGAGCACGCGGTAATCGGTTTGCCAGCGTTCCGTCGTCAGCGAGCAGCGGACGTAGCCGCGCTGGGCGTTGAAAAATTTGATATGCGGGTTTTCGGACAGCACTGTCGCGGTGTTCGGGCGCACGTCCGAACCGTCGCCGCCGGAGGTGACTGAAGTGCCGACGAATTCAGTCGCCACGACGGGCGAACTGTCTTTGTAAAACTCAGGCTTCAAATCGTTGACCCAGTTGGTGTGAATGTCGCCGGTCAGCACCACGGGATTGGCGGGTTTGGCGTCGCGCAGGAATTCCAGGAAGCGTTGGCGCGCGGCGTGGTAGCCGTTCCATTGATCCATTGAAAAGCGTTGTTCCGGCCCGGCGACGCCGTCCGCCGGAGCTACCATCACTTGTTGGGCAATGACGTTCCAACGCGATTTCGATTGGCGCAGTCCATGCATCAGCCATTGTTCCTGCGCGCTGCCCATGATGGTTTGGCCGGCGGCGAGCGATTCGGGACAGGCGGGTTTGCTGCCGTCGCCACAGGGTTGATCGCTGCGGTATTGCCGCGTGTCGAGCATTGAAAAACTCGCCAGATTGCCGAAATTCAAACGGCGGTAAATTTCCACGTGTTTGTTCGCCCGCAGCACCGAACGGCGCAGCGGCATGTGTTCGTAATAGGCTTGATAGGCTTGCGCCTGTCGTTTGGCGAATTCGTCTTTGGGCGCGTTGTCTTCGGCCACCAAGCTGGCGTAGTTATTGTCTACTTCGTGATCGTCCCAAACCACCATCCAGGGAAAGTTTTGGTGCGCGGTTTTCAGCAGCGGATCGCTTTTATAAAGCGCGTAGCGATTGCGGTACATTTCCAGCGTTTTGATTTCCGGGCTGTTGTGCAGCCGCACACGCTTTTCAATCGGGCCATACTCGTAAATGTAATCGCCCAGATGCAGCACCAGATCGAGATCGTCCTGAGCCAGATGTTTGTAGGCCGTGTAATAACCAGTCTCGTAATGCTGACAGGAAACGAAGGCGAAGTTCAGCCGGTTGTTCGCGGCGTTCAGCGCCGGCGCGGTTCGCGTGCGACCAATGGGACTTGATCCGCCGTCCATAGTGAAGCGGTACCAATACCAGGTGGCGGGTTTCAGGCCAGTGGCTTCGACGTGAACCGAATGGCCGAATTCGGGCGTGGCAGTCGCCGTGCCTTTGGCGACGACGTTTTGCATCTTTTCATCGGTGGCGATTTCCCATTTGACGGGGACAGATTTCGCCGGCATCCCGCCGCCGTTGAGCGGATCGGGAGCAAGCCGCGTCCAGAGTACCACGCCGTTCGGCCACGGGTCGCCCGAAGCGACGCCCAGGCTGAACGGATCAGCGGCGAAATTCAGGCCGTCGCTTTTGGCCCAGCCGGCGGTGGGAAACAGCAGCGATGCGCCGGTCAGAGCCGCTCCGCCGATCAGAAACTCACGACGATTGAAATTGCTCGAATTCAATTTGGTGTTAGCCACGTTTGTTCTCCGTCAAAAAGGACATTGCTTCGATGCGCGTGCGTTCGTCTTTGCGAAACACTCCGCGCACGGCGGAAGTGATGGTCGTTGCGCCAGGCTTTTTGATGCCGCGCATGGTCATGCACATATGAACGGCTTCGATCACCACCATCACGCCTTTGGGTTGCAGCTCGCCGTGGTAGAGCAATTCGGCAATCTGCGAAGTCAGCCGCTCCTGCACCTGTGGGCGGCGCGAGAAAATGTCGGCGATGCGAGCCAATTTTGATAACCCGACAATGCGGCCTTCTTTCGGAATGTAAGCGATATGCGCCACCCCGGTGAATGGAACCAGATGGTGTTCGCAGATTGAAGCGATGGCGATGTCTTTCACCATCACAATATCGTCGTGGTTTTCCGCCGGAATAACTTTGATTTCGGCGGCGGCGTCTTCGTAAAGTCCGCCGCAAATCTCTTCATACATTTCCGCCACTCGGCGCGGTGTTTCCACAATGCCGGGACGAGACAGGTCTTCGCCCATGCCTTCCAGAATCAGTCGCACGCCTTCGGCGATTTTGTCCAAATCCATCTTGCGCTCTGCGCTCATTGTTGTCTTTCGGAGTTCCTTTGAAATTCGTGCTGCGTGAATAGCGCGCATTATCGGCGCAGGTCAACATCGGCGCAAGCCGGCTGAAAAACGCCGGGAACGCCAAAAAAAGATGCGCTTCAATTCTTACCGCGCTTTTTTGGCGACGAGTTCGGCGCGGTTTGATCGAGTGTCACGGCCTTGCCCGCTTCCATCAGCGGCGACCAGGCGCTGACGCGGTTGCCGTCGAACACGGCGCGCACGCGGTAAGAGAGTTGGCCGGAGATGCCGGCCAGTATCAAGTCACGGTTGAACAAACCTTTTGCCTTGTCATTTCGACTTTTCGCAATTTCGGTGCGGAAACAGGTTTCGGTCTGACGCCGCAGCTTCCGCGCCGCGCCTTCACCAGTGAAGGTTTCCAATTCATACGCCAATGCCGAAGGATGCACCTGCCAGCAAAGTTGCCAATAGGTGCTCCAGGCGATTTTCTCCTCCGGCAGGTCTTTCACTTCATCCACCAGCGAAGAAGTCAGCCCGGTCAGCGCCTCCGGCACAACCTGTGGCGACGCAGTCGGAGATGGTTTGGGAGTCGAAACACTTAGCGGCTCGGAAATTGTCGCCGCTTTCGATTCCGGCGTGCCCGGCGCTTGATGATGACATCCCGCAGACCACGCAATCATCAGACAGCCAAGCAGCAGGAAAAAGACAAGCTTTATCTTTTTGAGACAAACAACGGCGACATTCAGCATGACGATATTTTCGAGGAATGAAATGGATGAGTAAGACGAGGGATTGGAGCGCGGAAGCTTTCCTCCGCGCCCCGGAAACTTCAGTAACACCATTCGACATCGCCAACGGCGATGCCGTTGTTGATGATTTTGCAATCGCCGATGCGCGTGTTGAGCGCGGTTCCCAAATCGGAACCAAGCACAGCGGTTTTGTAACCGACGCGGCCAAGTCCGCCGATGCGCGAATTGAAAAAGACTGACTTCGCGCCCAGCCGGAAACCAGCGCCTGCCGAAGTCGTGTTGCTGTTAAAGCTGTTCGGCCCGCCGTGAATCAGACTGCCGGATTCAAAACGTCCGCCCACGCCGATGGACACGGCCGTGTGTTCCAAAGCGTGAAAGGTCACGTTCGATCCCATGTGCTGAATCGGGCCGAGAATAAAGGGCGAGCCTTCGTCCGCGCGCAGCGAATCGCGCGATCCCATCACGTCGTCGAGTTGCGCCAGCGTGTTTGACAGCAGCACGCCGCCGATAATCCGGTTGCGAAACCCTGTGTCTTGCGTCGGCAGACCATTCAATGTGGGGAATTGTTTGCCGGCATTGAAAGGCGTGTTCGGATCGGCGTTGATGCCTTTCAGTTCGGCGGCGGACATGTGCGCGTACTGTTCGGCGAATTCAACGTTGACTTCGATGACGCCGTGCATGAAATCGCGGTCGGCCTGCGTGACTTCGCCGACTTTGCCCAGATTCGGGTCGTCCGCTTCGGCCTGCGTGGAGACGTTTTTGCCGGGCAGCACCTTGAATCCCGAATGCAGAGTAATGCCCG
>CAZRXE010001116.1:0-5135 GCA_964603695.1 uncultured Heliomicrobium sp. | reverse complement strand
CTACGGCATTGACCACGGCGATGAGAGCGCCACAAATGAGCGCGAAGTCCTTGAGCCGGTCTGCCCAAGAAGCGAACTTCACACCCAATGCAATTGTAATTGCCGCGCCAAGCAGTGCGGACGAAAGACTGACAATGTAAAACCTGTTTCTGTTTCGATCCGCCTTCGAATTCATCTTAGCGATGTTTTGAGCAATTTGCTCTTCCAGATACTTTAGCTTTTCGCGAAGCTGCATGGTGAGTTCCTCCGTCCAGCCGATTCCTTACCACGAATAACGATACTATTTGTTGCTGCTATTACCTGCTGGCGCGCCCAGACTTTGCAACACGCGCGGCTGATCCAGCACCCAGCGGCGAATGATTTGATAACCGCGTTCCGACGGCAAGTAGCGCCGCCCGCCTTGATGGCCGTCTTCCTTGCCGGTTTGGACATTGAGCGGTTTGCGCAACAGTTTGCTGGTTTCGATGTCGGCGACGTTCACGCGCTGTTGCAGCGTCAAATAGTTTTTCAGCATGTTGGGAACCGTCCAGAACCCATTGCCGTCCGGGCCGGCCAACCCCATCGAAGGCACACGGCCCTCGACGGCATGGCATTTCATGCAGGACATCGTATCCATTCGCTGATCGCGGTTGAGTTCCGGCGCAACGTAATCGCTGAAGTATTTGAAACTGGCGATGAATTGTGGCGAAAGATTGGCCTGGTCTTTTAAGCCGGCAGCCAGCGGCTCTTTCTTCACGGCTTCCTGCAACTCGGCCAGCCAGGTTTGTTGATCGGCGTATTTCAACGCATTGCGCGCGGCGTTGTTCTTTTCGGTTTCGACCAGTTTTCGCAGCGCGGCTTGCACTGTCGGATCTTGGCGCAGCGCCGTCGTGTTCGCCAGCCGCAAGGCGATGTTGCGGCTCATCACAGGCGTCGAAGGTTGCAGCATCTGCACGAACAATTCCACGGCGCGCGCGCGCGGCGGCTAGTTCCGGCGACAAAGTTTGTTTCGCGCTTCCATCAACTTCCGGGATGCCTTCGTCGAACGCGGCAACCCAGGCCACGCTCGGTAGCCAGAAATGCGCGGTCAGCGGATTTTTCGACGCGCCGGGAACGAAGCGCAGCAAGTCACTGGTGTGCAAATCCGTGTTCGTCGCCAACATTGCGCCCATGCGGTCGGCGATGTACCAATCTGCGTCCGGCAAACCCATAGGGCGCACGGCGGCTTCGGCGGCGTCAATGATCTTTTTCAACTCGGCGGCAGTTGGTTCGGCGGTGTGTTTGGGAATCAGCAAACTGTAAAGCAGGTTGCGCTGTTCCGTCGTTTTCGGCACAGCCCATTTGGCGCGGCTGAACAAACGCAAGACAGGTTGCGCCAGCGATTGACGCCGGTCGTAATCCGGCGCGGCACGATGAATTTGTTCCACCAGCGGTTCGACCTTTTCCTGCACGGCGGGCAAAGTCACCGCGCTTGGATCGCTGACGGCGGCGGCAGCCAGAGTTCGCAACACTTCCGGGCCGTGCGTGGAATAGTCAATCACCTTGTCCTGCAACAGTTGATAGGCGATGTTGGCCGCGCCTTCCATCAGCAAACGCAATTCGGGCAGGTTCGCCGCATCGGTTTTGCCCCAAACGCGCAAGACGGCTTTGCCCATCATTTCCGTGCTGCCGGCAGTAATGTAACCCATTTGGCCAGGGCCGCCGTCGCCTCCGGCAGCGGCGTAAAACGTCGCCGAAATCGCCACCAGCCTGCGCGCCAGCCGATCTTTCACGGCTTCGGCAAGCGCGGCGTCCTCCAATTTTTGCTCAAGCGTTTTGAACAGCGTGGTTAATTCCTTGTACTGATGCTCTTCGCTGCCGTTGGCTTTGTGGCCGTTGACGACAAACAGCGCGTGGCTTTGATAGCGGAAGCTGTTTTCCACCAGCGCGTTCGGTTCGGCGGCCAGCAACTTCCGCGTCCAACTTTGATTGATGGCCGTGCGGACCGGCGGATTCCAAATCCACCATTGCCAGGCCGCGCGCGAAGCCCAAGCCCTGACTGCCGGATGTTTGTCGTCGTTGATGGCGCGGTCAAGCAAAGCCGTCAGCCGCGTTTTGCTGAACGCCGGTTTCGGCATCACGGCGTCGGCGCGCATGCCCAATGCTTTGGCAATGCTTTCGCGCGTCAGATCGTTACCGGTATCAAACGCCGTGAACACCGCGCCGAAGCCTTTGTCGTCCAGCAGAGTTTGTTCCATCGCCCAGCTTGCCGCATCGCGAACCATCTTGACTGAATCGCCCATCAGCTTGATGAGTGTCGGCACGCCGCGTTGATCGTGAATACTGCCGAGCGCCATCGCCGACCAGACGCGGACTTGCGCGCTGTTGTGCAACGAAGCTTGAATCATCAAATCAAGAAACGCCGGGTCATCCGTGTGTGACAAGGCGCGAACACGAGCAATGGTCGCGGGCAAGCTTTCGCCCGCGTGCGGCGTGAACTGCGCGCGCACCGGTTTGACTGGCGTTGCAGGGTACAGCCGCGACAGCGCATGCATCGCGTAACTGGTGGTGACAAATCCCGTCAACGCGGCTTTGTTCCAACGGCCATAGGGGTTTTGCATTCGCAGCAAAGCCTTGACGCCGCGCGCCACCGCCGGATCGCTGTCCGTGTAACCCAGCGCGTGAAAGGCAATCAGCGCCAACGCCGTCGGCGCGGGATCGTATTCGCCGTTGGTTTTCCATTTCTCGCCGTCTGGTTTGCCCGGATCGAATCCCCACGAACCGTCGGCGTTTTGAATTGCGCGCAACCGTGCTTCGTCTTTCTTGATCGTGTCGGCAACTCGTTCCAGCAACTTCGCGGCTTCGTCAGCGGATTTCAGTTTGTATTCAGGAAACAGCGCGGGCGGCGGTTCAACAGGCTTGCCGTCATTTGAAGGCGTCGGTGTCGGCTGCGGTTTCGGATCGGGCGGAAGCGTAGGCAAAACCGTTCGCGCTTTTTGATTTTGCGCGGCGTAATCCTGCGGGAAGTAGCGTTTGAAAAACTCTATCCTGTTCGACAGATCGTCGCTGTAACGCGGCACAACGCCGAGCATCTTTTCGGCCTTTTCTTCCAGCGCGGCCAGATAACGCGGATGCGAAGTGCGATCCCAGGCCGTGCGCAAAATCTCTCCGGCGTAGTTGTAAACAATGGATTGGCCGACGTTCGATCCCGGCCCGGCGGCGTTGATGCCGCTGGGATCAGCGGTTTGGATGGTGTGGTTGGCGGCGCGAATCGCTTGCATCGAATGCAGCTTGCGCGCGGGGACGACGCGTTCCGCCGTGCAAACGTTGTGACCGGCGACACGCGTTCCCGCCGGGCCGTCGCCCACATCCAGCGGCGCAAGACTGGTGTTATTCGCCGCGTCTTTCAGGTAATTGGTCGGGCGCAGCGATTCGTACATCACGTTGACCAACCGCCGAAAGTTTTGCTTGTTTTCAATCGTGTAGCCGTTTTCCATCGGCCCGGCAGGCCCCCAAACGCCGGATTGCGTGTGACAGCTCATGCAATGCGTGCCCATCAGATTGCCCGTGTCGCGGATGCGGCGTTCGACCGAAGCGCCGCGCGGACGATTCGTCAGCCACGAATCCACCTGCCCCAAGTGGTCATACATCGCCTGGCGAATGGCCATTCGCGGATCGTCATACGGCGCGGGTTTCAACACGCGAAGCTCAAGTTCATATCCCGGCGCATTGGCTTCAGCGCGCAGGAAATAAGTCTTCCCCGGTTTCAGCACGCGCACGATGGCCGCGCGGTGCTGTTCGTTTTGCTGGTGGGTGCGCTCGTTTTCGTTGCGGCCTTCGGTGTATTCGCCAAGCGCGCCGCTTTCATCCAGCGCGTAAAACCGCAACTGCGCCGCCAGCGTGTGATCGGGAATCGCCAGATTCATCGTCAACAGGCGCGGTTCCTTGCCGTTGAAATTCAATCGAAACCAATCGTCGCCGGATTTGCCGACTTTGCCGTTGTCGAAATATTCGATGTCGTCCGCGCCGCCATTGATGCGAATCGCCTGAATGCCTTCACCTTCAGGTAGGGTAATTTCCTGTGCCAGTTCCGGCGTGTCGTTCGGTTCGGTTTCGACATAAGCGCCAACATTCGCCGCGTCTTTCAACTCCATCGGATTGATCGTCACATTGAGCGGAACCGTCTTACCCGCAGGCCACGGCGTTTTGTCCGGGAAGGTGACGGCCAGCGGAGCCACGCCGTCTTCGCGCCAGCGCAGGCTTTCCGGTTTGGCGAAGGTCGAAACTTCATTGGTGATCGGCGCGATTTCCAACCGGTAAAGCCCCGCGACCGGCGCGCGATAGACCAGATACACATCCGAATCCAGCGCGTGCAACACCTTGCGCCAATCCGCTGTCGGCGCGGTGTAAATCCCAAACGCATCCGCCTTGCGGCCCGTCACTGCTGGCAGCGCCTCGCCCGCATCGGCTTTTTCCAGCACCCAGCGAACGCCTACGCGCCCGTGCTGCGGCAACAACGAAGGCTGCGGCAATGCGACCGAAAGCTCGAAGGTTTCGCCGCGCTTCAACTGCCAGCGTTTTTCCCACAACGTCTGAAACGGCAGATTCAACCGAACTGGCGAAAACAGGTTGCCACTTTTCGCCGCTTGAGAAACGGCTTCGCTGCCGGCGGCACGGTTCGCCCACCAGAACAGAGAAAGACAAAAAGTCAGACAAACAACTGACGAAATTGCGAGCTTTTGATTTTTGTGTCGTTTCATTTGAGTCGTGGCTCCTTCGGGTGAAGATGGTTTTAGAGATGGCGGCGAAGCGTTACGACCAATCGTCGAAAGTGCGGCAAGTGTGTTTCAAGCACAGCCGGATTCAGCGCCGCCAGCAATTCAGCAGCGGCGAATTATTGGCATCCTTCCCCGTAATCTCAACACTAGTTACGATGTGGGTTTTAACGCCCATCATCAGGTGCGCTTTCAGCCAAATGGCCGCTGTGCGCTCTTTAGTGCGGCAAAACAGCGCGGGGAGTAGAAAGACCAGAGAGCTTTTTCTTGAAGCTCATCTCTTTCGATCGGGTTTGGGGGATTGTTTTTGCAGAGAATCGAGGCAGCATCGCGCCACCACTTCGGCGAAATCACAAGGGAGTGCGTTGCATATGATGTTACAAGCATATTCCATATACGGAG
>CAZRXE010001115.1:0-1946 GCA_964603695.1 uncultured Heliomicrobium sp. | reverse complement strand
CTTAGCCTGCTCAGTGCGGATGAGTTCGAGTTTCTTTTCGGGCGTGGCTTGCGCGAGGAAATCGTCAACGCCTGCTTCCGCCGCGATCGAAGCCGCCGTCAGCGGATTATCGCCCGTAATCATGACGGTTTTAATGCCCATCTGCCGCAGTTGGTTAAAACGCTCTTTCATTCCGCCTTTGACGATGTCTTTCAGGTAAATGACGCCAAGCGGGCGTTTGTTGTCGGCAACCACCAGCGGCGTGCCGCCCGCGCGCGAAATGCGTTCGACAATTTCGCGCAATTCGCGCGGTGCTTGTTTGCCATTGCCGTTGACGTAGCGTTCGATGGCGTCCACAGCTCCTTTGCGAATTTCGCGGCTCGTTCCATTTTGGGCAAAATCCACGCCGGACATGCGCGTTTGCGCGGTGAAGGGAATGAAATGCGCTTCGTGAGCCGCCAGTTCGCGGCCACGAAGTTTGTACTTCTCTTTGGCCAGCACAATGATCGAACGGCCTTCGGGCGTTTCATCCGCCAGCGACGAAAGCTGCGCCGCATCGGCCAGTTCGGTTTCGCTCACTCCCGGCAGCGGAATGAATTCCGTCGCCTGCCGATTGCCCAGCGTGATCGTGCCGGTTTTGTCCAGCAGCAAGGTGTTCACGTCGCCCGCCGCTTCCACCGCGCGCCCGCTCATTGCCAGCACGTTGTGTTGAATCAGCCGATCCATTCCGGCAATACCGATGGCCGACAGCAATCCGCCAATCGTCGTCGGGATCAGGCACACCAGCAGCGACACCAGCACGAACACGGTTTGCGGCGCACTGGAATACATGGCGAAGGGCTGCAAGGTGACGACCGCCAACAAAAAGATGATCGTCAATCCGGCCAGCAGAATATTCAGCGCAATTTCGTTCGGTGTTTTTTGTCGTTCCGCGCCTTCGACCAGCGAAATCATGCGGTCAAGAAACGTGTGGCCAGGGTCGGAAGAGATGCGGATTTTGATTTGATCCGACAGCACGCGCGTGCCGCCCGTCACTGCCGAACGGTCGCCGCCCGCTTCGCGTATGACCGGCGCACTTTCGCCCGTGATGGCCGATTCATCCACCGAAGCCACGCCTTCGATAACTTCACCGTCGCCGGGAATGAATTCGCCCGCCGAAACAACCACGATGTCGCCTTTGCGAAGCTGTGGCGCGGGGACGATTTCAACGTTGCCGTTCGCCAACAAACGATTGGCGGTGGTTTCGGTTTTGGCTTTTCGCAACGTGTCGGCCTGCGCCTTGCCGCGCCCTTCGGCCATCGCTTCGGCGAAGTTGGCAAACAGCACCGTGAACCACAACCACAGCGTGATTTGCAGCGAAAAACCAATGCCCGGCGCGTTTGTCGCTAAATCGCGGATCAACAAAATGCTGGTGATGACGCTGCCGACTTCGACAACGAACATCACGGGATTTTTCATCATCGCCGCAGGATTCAGCTTGCGCAGCGAATCCACCAAAGCGCGGTTGATGATTTTGGAATCCCAGATGGAAATAGACTTTTCTTTCGACATAAGTTTTCTCGTTAAAAAGTTTGCCCGGCAGACATCAGCAGATGTTCGACAATCGGCCCCAGGCTCAGCACGGGGAAAAACGTCAGCGCGCCAACGATTACGATCACGCTCACCAACAAGGTCGCAAACAGCGGCGTGGTCACCGGGAACGTGCCCAGACTCTGCGGCACGGATTTCTTGCGGCCCAGATTTCCGGCCAGCGCCAGCATCGGAATAATCATGAAGAACCGCCCCAACAGCATCGCCGTACCAACGCCTGAGTTGTACCAGTATGTGTTGGCTGAAATTCCCGCGAAGGCCGAACCGTTGTTGCCTGTGCCAGATGTGAACGCATAAAGCATTTCCGATAGCCCGTGCGGCCCGGCGTTGTTCAATTGTAACGTGCCAAACGAAGGCGAAACGGACGAAATCGCCAT
>CAZRXE010001114.1:0-3893 GCA_964603695.1 uncultured Heliomicrobium sp. | reverse complement strand
CAAATCGCTCTCTTTAAGCTGCCTTGAGCGTGGCAAAGCTTTGATTGCTGTAGGTGGCAATTATCCTGATTATTCCTGACAAGTTCATTGAGGAGGAACTTAAGTGAAACAACACGGCAAATTTCTATTCACCTCCGAATCCGTGACGGAGGGGCATCCCGATAAGATTTGCGATCAAATCTCGGATGCGATTCTGGACGCAGTACTCGCCGAAGACCCGCGCGGACGCGTGGCCTGCGAAACACTGGCGACCACCGGCTTGATTGTCATCAGCGGCGAAATCACTACTACAGCGCGCGTGGATTATGCCAAGGTAGCGCGCGAAACGGTTCGTCAGATCGGTTACGACCGCGCCAAATACGGCTTCGATTGCGATACCTGCTCGGTGATGTCGGCCATCAACACGCAATCGCCGGACATCGCCATGGGAGTGGACACCGGCGGCGCGGGCGATCAGGGATTGATGTTCGGATATGCCAGCAACGAAACAGCCGAACTGATGCCGCTGCCAATTCAATTGGCGCATCAGCTTGTGCGCAAACTCAGCGAAGTTCGTCGCGATGGAACTTTGAACTACCTGCGCGCCGACGGCAAATCGCAGGTCACGGTCGAATACGACAACGGCAAACCTGTGCGCGTGGATGCGGTCGTTATCTCTTCGCAGCACGGCCCGGATGTGACCACCGAACAGATTCGCGAAGACGTTATTGATAAAGTCATCAAACCCACTGTTCCCGCCGAACTCCTGGACGCCGATACCAAATATTACGTCAACCCGACCGGACGTTTCGTCACCGGCGGCCCGCAAGGCGACACCGGCCTGACCGGTCGCAAGATCATTGTGGACACTTACGGCGGCGCGGCTCCGCACGGCGGCGGCGCGTTCTCCGGCAAAGACCCGACAAAGGTGGATCGCTCTGCCTGCTACATGGCGCGCTACATCGCCAAGAATATCGTTGCGGCGGGAATTGCTGATCGCTGCGAAGTTCAATTGGCTTATGCCATCGGCGTTGCAGAACCGGTTTCGGTTTATGTGGATTGCTTCGGCACTTCAAAGATTGATGAAGGCAAGCTCTCCGACATCGTCCGCGCCAATTTCAATCTGACGCCGAAAGGCATCATCGAAACGCTCGATCTGCGCCGTCCGATTTATCAAAAGACCGCAGCCTTCGGACACTTTGGACGCACCGAAGACAGCTTTTCCTGGGAAAAGACGGACAAAGCCGACCGTCTGCGCACCGACGCTGGGCTGAGCTAAAAAATCATGTTCGTAGTTCCGCCTTTATGCGGCTGACTCGACTTACCGAGTCAGCCGCATAAAGGCGGAACTACGAACGTTTCGTTTTATAAGAGGGATATTGTGGAAGCTACAAAAGAAGTTCGTTACGAAATCAAAGACATCAATCTGGCCGATGAAGGCAAGAAACGTATTGAATGGGCGGAACGCGAAATGCCGGTGCTGCGGATGATCCGCGAGCGGTTTGACAGGGAAAAACCGCTGGAGGGATTGCGCCTGGTTGCCTGCGCGCACGTCACCACCGAAACCGCCAATCTGGCGCGCGCCCTGAAAGCCGCCGGCGCGGACGCCGTGCTGATTGCCTCGAACCCCTTGAGCACGCAGGACGACGTGGCTGCCGCGCTCGTCAAGCATTACGGCATCGCCGTTTACGCCATCAAGGGTGAATCCATCGAAACTTATGTCAGTCACGTTCACACCGCGCTCGAACACAAACCGCAATTGATTATTGACGACGGTTCGGACGTGGTCGCGACGATGGTCAAGGACAAACCGGAACTCATCAAAGACATCATCGGCACGACCGAAGAAACCACCACCGGCATCGTTCGCCTGAGAGCCATGTTGCGCGACGGCGTGCTGGCCTTCCCAGCCATCGCCGTCAATGATGCGCAAACCAAGCACTTTTTCGACAATCGCTACGGCACGGGCCAAAGCACTCTGGATGGCGTTATTCGCGCCACCAACATTTTGCTCGCCGGCAAAACACTGGTCGTCGTCGGTTACGGTTGGTGCGGCAAAGGCGTGGCGATGCGCGCGCGCGGAATGGGCGCGAACGTGATCGTCACCGAAATCAATCCGATCAAGGCGCTGGAAGCGACAATGGATGGTTTCCGCGTCATGCAAATCAACGACGCCGCGCCGCTCGGGGACATTTTCATTACCGTCACCGGCAACCGTCACGTGGTGGACACGCCGCACTTCCAAAAGATGAAAAGCGGCGCGATTGTCTGCAACTCCGGTCACTTCGATTTGGAATTGAATCTGGTCGGCCTGAAATCCATCTCCACCGACGTACAAACGCTGCGCCCCTTTGTTGAAGAATACACGCGCAAAGACGGCGGCACTGTCATCGTGTTGGGCGAAGGTCGCTTGGTGAACCTCGCCGCCGCCGAAGGTCATCCGGCCAGCGTGATGGATATGAGCTTCGCCAATCAGGCCTTGTCAGCCGAATATCTGGTCAAAAACAAAGGCAAACTCGCCGCCGATATTCACATTCTGCCGGAGGAAGTGGACACCGAAATCGCCCGGCTGAAGCTGGCCGCCATGAACGTCGCGCTCGATGAATTGACGCCGGAAATGGTCGAATACATGAACAGTTGGCAATCGGGAACCTAATCAGGGTTTGGCTGAGAAGGCAAAAACGGCGGGGCTGGAAATCTCATGCGAGTTTCCAGCCCCGTCATTTTTGCCTTTGACCAAATAAACCGCAGGATGTTTTGGGCTACAGCTTCTTTTTGCGGGCGGTGATGGGCGACACGCGGCGTTCGATTTGACCGCGCTTCCTTCCCATTTCAATGCGGTAATCCGCGCCTTTCAACATAACCGTTTTGCACATCTCGAACAGTCGCGAACGCAGACGGACGCCCACACGCTCTGTCAGGCTTTCTTCGTTCGGGTTGGTCGGTTCGTCCAGGTAGTTCGTGGTGAAGATGGTGACTTTGCGGTCGTTGTAGCGGTTATTGATGATTTGCGTCATCGTGTCGCGCACCCAATCCGTGGGTTTGGCCGCGCCGAGTTCATCCAGCACCAGCACTTCGACTTCATAAATCGGTGCCAGCACACCAAGCTCAGTCATTTTGGTGCTGGAATCGTAGGTGTTTTGAATCTCTTTGAGCAGATCGCGGAAATCGTAAAACAGGCAAGGGATTCCGCGTTCGATCAACGCCTTGAGCGTCGAGACGGCCAGATGTGTTTTGCCCACGCCGCAAGGCCCCATCAGCAACAATCCCATTTCCAGAATCGGATATTCGCGCGCGACGAATTGGCAATCGTTGAGTGCGGATCGTTTCAGAATGCCCACTTCATCCGTTTCAGGAACGCTGAAGTTGTGAAAGGAGCATTCTCCATAACGCTTTGGCAAACGTGCCTTGGTCATCAATTGACTGCGCCGGCCTTGTTCTTTGCAACGGCAAATCCGCGCGCCTTCGCCCTGGATTATTTCCCATCCCGTGTCGCTACAAAATTCGCAAACTTCCAGTTGAAGCTTTCTTAAATCCGAAGCCATTCCCAATCCTGTGTTTGAAAATAAAAGAGAGGTTTTGAAAATTTGTTCCCGTTAAGAGGCGCGGATTATATGAATGCCATCATCGGCTTTCAAGAACCGTAACCAAAGAAAAAAGCTTTCTGTTGCAATCACGAGAGATAAAATTTTAGCGTGGTCAAATTGTCCGACAACGCCAAACAAAAAGCAGGAACGAAATGAACTCGTTCCTGCTGATGGAATTTTGGATTGGTGCCGAGGTTGACCGACGACAGCCAATCAACCACGGTTGTGTTTGCTATCAATTTCTACGTGCCGGTATGGGAGCGTCGCCGTTCTGGCCGTGGATGCGGGTCATCAGCTTGTTGTCGCTGCTGCGCTGGATTTGCCAGC
>CAZRXE010001113.1:0-2242 GCA_964603695.1 uncultured Heliomicrobium sp. | reverse complement strand
CTGGTTCGTTCGAGATGCAACGGCGTTTCTTGAGCGAGTTCGGCAACGCAAACGGCGCTGAAGTACACAATCAACAAGGAGAAAATCAATGAAACGAATGATAACCAAAGCAACACTGCCTGCTCTGTTGCTTCTGACAGTCAACCTGTTTGTTGCTTGTAACCGGCCCAACACTGTCACTCAAAGTAATTCAGACCCGCCTTTCGACCTCATCATCACCAATGGCCGCATCGTGGATGGAACCGGCTCGCCGTGGTATTCCGGCGATGTTGGCATCCGCGATGGAAAGATCGTAACGATCAACCATCTGGCCGGAACGCAGAGCAAGCGCGTGATTGATGCGCGTGGAATGGTTGTCGCGCCCGGCTTCATAGACATGCTCGGCCAGTCGGAGTTGACCATTCTGGTGAACCCGCATGTGCCTTCAAAAATCTTCCAGGGCATCACGACTGAAATTACAGGCGAAGGCGGATCGGCTGCGCCTGTCAATGAAAAAACCTTCAAGGCCGACCATCTTTTCTACGAGCAATTGAGCCTGACGCCCGATTGGAAAACATTTCGCCAGTACTTCGCGCGGCTGGAAAAACAGGGGCTGGGAATCAACTTCGCCAGCTTCGTCGGAGCCACACAAGTGCGCCGCATGGTGTTGGGCGATGACGACCGAACGCCAAATCAGGCGGAGTTGGAGCAGATGAAAGCCCTGGTGCGCGAAGCGATAAAAGATGGCGTGGTCGGTGTTTCAACCTCGCTGGGCTATGCTCCGGCGGTTTATGCCAAGACCGAAGAGTTGATTGCGCTGGCGGCGGAAACCGCGCCCTTCGGCGGAATTTATGCCACTCACATGCGAGATGAAGGTCACACAATCATTCCTGCCATTGATGAAGCCATACGAATTGGACGAGAAGCCAAACTGCCGGTGGAAATCTGGCATTTGAAAACCGCCGGCAAATCCAACTGGGGACGCATGCCCGAAGTCATAGCTCACATTGAAAAAGCGCGTCAGGCCGGTGTGGACATCGCCGCAGATACTTATGCTTACACAGCCTGGGGCAATGCACTTTCCGCGATGGTTCCACCGTGGGTACACGATGGCGGAGACCCAAAAATGTTGGAGCGATTGAAAGACACTGCCATTCGCGCCCGACTTCGCCGGGAAATGGCAGACCCATTCGGCGATTGGGGAGACGGCCCCGGCTCCGATGGAATTCTGGTGTGTGGAGTTCAAAATCCAAACTTAACCTCGCTTCAGGGAAAAACCATCGCCGACATCGCCAGTCTATGGAAGAAAGATGCGCTGGATACGGTCTTCGATTTGTTGATTCAGGATAACGGCTACACCCAGGTGGCCGTGTTCGGAATGGCTGAGCCGGATGTCTCGCTGGCGCTGATGCAACCCTGGGTTTCAATCAACAATGATGGGCAAGGCGTATCGCCCGAAGGATTGCTGGGCAAAGAAAAGGCTCACCCGCGAGCCTATGGCACCTTCCCGCGCATCCTGCGCAAATACGTCCGCGAGGAAAAGAAGCTGCGGCTGGAAGAAGCCATTCGCAAATTCACTGCGCAGCCCGCGCAGCGAATGCGGCTGGTTGATCGCGGCATATTGAAAGCGGGAATGTGGGCGGACGTTGTGATCTTCGACCCCGAAACCGTGCGCGACCGCGCGACCTTTGAAGACCCCAATCAGCTTTCCGAAGGCATGCGATTCGTGCTCGTCAATGGCGTGCCCGTCATTGATGAAGGCAAAGCGACCAATGCTTTGCCCGGCAAAGTCCTGCGCGGAGCGGGGTACGGCAAGTAACCGAAAACTTTATTTCAGAATTGATCAGCGAGGAACAGCAAACATGAAGAAACTTATTCCCCCAATACTTTGTTTTCTGCTTCTTTCAGTGTTCATCGCCTGTTCAAAGCCGAAGGCCAATCTTGATCCTGAATTGCTGGCCGAGATAACCAAAATCAAAGCAATTGATAACCATGCGCATCCCGAACGAGCGCTGGGCGAAGGCGAGCAAGAGGGCGAATACGATATTGATCCGATTGCGTGCTTATCGGAAGGGCCGCCGTTGCTGCGGCTGCGCGCCAACAACCCGGAATTTATCGCCGCGTGGCAATCCATCTACGGGTATCCGTACAAAGACACAAACGCTGAACATGTGCGTGTGCTGACTGAAACCAAGCTGCGCATCAGGCGAGAGCAGGGAGAGGCTTTTCCCGCGTGGGTGCTTGATAAACTCGGCATTGAAAC
>CAZRXE010001112.1:0-2386 GCA_964603695.1 uncultured Heliomicrobium sp. | reverse complement strand
GTTCAAATCGCCTTCGCGCTGATCGAAGGCACGGACGAAATACGCGCGAAAGATGCTGTCGTCGGGCACGGCCTGCTTTTTCGTGCCGGAAGTGATGAATTGACGAACCGGCGCGGCAGTCTTGCTTTCGATTTCAGGCGGCGTCCGCAATTCGCCGCGCGCGTCGAAGATCGAACCGGAAAAACAACTGTCGAAAATGAACAAGGCATGTTTGGCGCGGATGCGGCGGGCGAAGGCGTCCATTTCGTCCATGCTGATAGCCCGACGATTGAACAATGCTGCGTCTTTTTCCGGCAAAGGCGCATCGGCAGGCACGATGTAGCCTTGATCGCGCCCGTCCGCAAACTCTTCGGTGTAACCGTGCCCGGCGAAGTAAATCAGCAGGCGATTGCGTTCGCGCAAGCCGTACTGACTGATGAAATCGCGCAACGCTTGATCCAGCACATCGTGCGTTGGATTCGGTACGGTTTTGATTTTGAAGCCCTGCCGTTCCAAGACGGCGACAACGGCTTGAACATCGCGCGCCACGCCGTCCAGATTGTGCCAGCCGTTGGTGTAGCGGCTGACGCCGATAACCAGCGCGTGGCTTTCGTCATACAGATCAATTTCCTGTCCTTTTTCGACTTTGATTTTGACACGCTGTCCACGGTCAGATTGCTGTGCCAATGAACGGCGTTCAATCGTCAGCGGCAAGGTCAAACTCGCCAGAACCAAACAGGCCAATAAGATTCGCATCGGGTGCATTGGGAAACCTCCTCAACAGCGTAGAGCGCGGAAACCTCACAAAATGGCTCATTGAATTTGGGAATAACTGAGCGCGGGCATTATGCGCATTTTCCGGAGGGCTTACCAGGTTGGCAAGACGCCGTTTGCTGAAGGATATGCGCCATCCGCTGCCGTTCACCGATGGCGTCGTCTGCGATTCCGACCTCACGGCAATGCTGCAAGTTGACCAGCGCCAATTTGAAGTTCAGTTCATCCAGCGGAACCAGATGCGCTTCGTCCAGATCGTCAATCGCTGCGGGCGCGGTGAAATTGAGCGGGCAGAAATCCACTTCCGGCGCGCCGTCTTCGGCTTCCAACAACAGCGGCAAACCCTGCGTGCGGCATATCAACGGACGCGAGGCGTAAATTGCGCAGCGATTTTCGATCAACATCGGACAGGCGACCGGTTCGCCGTGAGCTTCGAGTTCGAGTACATCACGAGCTTGCTCTTCGAGCGTGGCGCGGACTTGCTGCGGTAAAGCGGCGATGGCTTCGCGAATGGCTTCGGCTTCGACTGCGAAGACGGACAGATGATGGCGGCAACAGCCGCTGCATCCGGCTTGGCAAACCAAATGCTTGGCGTAGCGAGCTGAAAGCCGCGCGGTCAATTGATCCGCTTCTAAGATGAGTTGTCGGTAAGAATCGGACACGCGGCGATTGTAGCCGACGCCCGCGCAGCAGGCGAATTTGCTGAAACATCAAAATAAGGAGTCCCGTATAGCGCGCTGCAAGGGCATTCAACACATTCCCAACAACATCGCAAAAGGAGTAAACGTTATGGGTGAAGCAATTGGCAAGGTTCTATTCGTCATCATCGCACTGATCGTCATCGCGTCGGTGGGATCGTTGGTTCTATCGGTACTTGGCTTGGCGCTGACATTGATTCCGCTGCTCATCAAGATCGCGATTATCGGCGGGCTGATTTATCTGGCGCTGATGGTCGTTCGCAAACTGACCGGGCCTTCGTCTCAACCGTTCTAAACTTCCATCAACTTCTGTTCGCTTGGTTTCTCCTGTAAAGCCGCGCGGGTTTGTTCGCCAAAACCGCGCGGCTTTCTTTTTAAGTTCGTCTACAGAAGCAATTTTGCGTGGACAGGATTCACGGGATTTCTTCAAGATTGACAGGATGTTTTTAGGACGCCGGCGAAAAACCGTTTGGCTGATCCTGTCAATCCTGCGACAAATCCTGGCCATCCTGTCTAAATGCCCAGCCTCTTTTCGCACTCATACTTATTCCGCGCCGTTTGCCGCGCTGACGCGCAACGGCGTTTGCGCGCATTCCACCAGCACCTGCAATTCGCTGAAACGTTCGATCAGAAAATCCGCGCCGGCTTCGGCCAGTTCGGTTCTGCCGCGAAAGCCCGGAATATAGCCGCAAGTTTTCATTCCCGCCGCTTTGCCCGCCGCCACGTCGAATTTCGTATCGCCGACCATCAGACACTCCGCCGGCGCGACATCACAACGCCGCGCCGCTTCGAGCGGCATCATCGGCGAAGGCTTGCGTTCGGGCAGACTGTCTCCGCCCAGCACCACGTCGAAATAAGGCAGCAGCCCTATGCCGTCCAGCAAGGCCATCGTGAAATCGTAAGGTTTGTTGGTAACAACGGCTTTTGGACAACCG
>CAZRXE010001111.1:0-2442 GCA_964603695.1 uncultured Heliomicrobium sp. | reverse complement strand
CGCGCGTACTTCGCCAAATCCGCTCTCAGTGTTTTCCGCCCTCGATGCAGCCGCGACATCACCGTACCGATGGGAATTTCCATCACGTCGGCGATTTCGCGATAAGAAAGTTCTTCGACATCGGCCAGCATAATTGGAATTTGGAAATCTCGCGGCAATCGTTCCAGCGCCGCCAAAACCTCTTCTTCGGTCAAATGCTGCGGCGTAGGCGGATCGTAAGCGATGGTTTCGGCGATGGTTTCTTCCGCCGGAACCAGATGCAGCCGCTCTTTGCGTTGGCTGCTGTAATAAACATTGAACATGATTTTGTAGAGCCACGCCCGCAAATTCGTCCCCAACTCGAACCGATGAAAAGACCGCCAAGCTTGCAGGTAAGTTTCCTGCACTAAATCCTCTGCTTTCTCACGATTGCGGCAAAGCCGTAGCGCGACGCGATAAAGCTGATCGGTAAAACCGAGCGCCTCCGCCTCAAATGTTTGCAGTCTCTGTTTTGAGTTTTGCGCGCTGTCCGGGAACAAACTTTTGATCCTTTTGGACTTAACTTTCGTGCGCCGCCTATTACCGCCAGCGGGCCTTTTTCCGCCACTGAATGTATTGCCGGACACCGAAGTTTTATTCCATCGCCGAAAATTTCCGAAGACAATTTACTTTTCTCAGCAGAAGTTTAGATTGCAAAGGTTGTGGCGGTTGAACTTTTCGGGATCGCTACCTATAATTCCCGGCTTTGCAGATCAGACGAATAATCACAGGAGATATAACAGTGGCTTATGCAATCATCCGCACAGGCGGAAAACAGTTTCGTGTGAGTCCGGGCGACGTGGTTCGCGTCCCGTCCATAGCCGAAAAGAACGCTGGCGACTCCGTCGAATTTGAAGTGCTGACGGCGGGCGACGACAACGGTATCCGTATCGGTTCGCCGACCGTTTCCGGCGCAACCGTTACCGGCACGGTTGTCAAACACGGTCGCGCACCCAAAATCATTGTCTTCAAATTCAAAAAGCGTAAAGGCTTCAAGAAGACTAAAGGTCATCGTCAAGGGTTCACCGAAGTTAAAATCGAATCCGTGGCTTAAGAAACAAATAGTGGAACAGGCTTCAGCCTGTCTGCATATCCTCCGAGGGAATTTTCAAGAAATGGCACACAAAAAAGGTGTAGGCAGTTCGCGCAACGGGCGCGATTCCAATGCACAGCGTTTGGGCGTCAAACGTTTTGGCGGCCAGTTGGTCTCCGGCGGTTCGATTCTGGTTCGGCAGCGCGGCACGCGCTTCAAACCCGGCACGAACGTCGGCATCGGCAGCGATGACACGCTCTATGCCCGCGTCACCGGCATCGTGAAATTCGAGGACAAAGGCCGTCAGGGACGCTTCATCAGCGTTTATCCGGCGGAGTAATTTTTGTCAGTCGTCAGTGGTCAGTCGTCAGTACTTAACTCGAAAGATATTGACGACTAACCACTGACAACCGACAACAGACAATCTGATGTTTATTGACCGCGCGAGAATTCACGTGCGAGGCGGAAACGGCGGTAACGGCATCCTGGCGTTCCGCCGTGAAAAGTTCGTGCCGCGCGGCGGGCCTTCCGGCGGCGACGGTGGGCGCGGCGGTTCTGTGTTTATCGAATCCACCGAAGGCCTGAACACGCTGTTGCATTTCCGCTACAATCCGGAACACGTTGCCGGTCGCGGCAAACATGGCGAAGGCAGCAAACGCCACGGCGCGGACGCTGAAGACATCGTCATCAAAGTCCCTGTCGGCACTCTGGTGACGGACGAACTGACTGGAGAGCTGATTCACGACTTTACGCATCCAGGCGAGCGCGTTCAGGTGGCATTAGGTGGGCGCGGAGGACGCGGCAACGCGCAATTCGCCACCTCCACTAATCGCGCGCCGCGTTACCACGAAGACGGCAAAGAAGGCGAAGAGCGTTGGCTGGTATTGGAACTTAAGCTCATCGCCGATGTCGGTTTGGTCGGATTGCCGAATGCCGGAAAATCCACCTTGATCTCACGCATTTCAGCCGCTCGCCCTAAGATTGCCGATTACCCGTTCACAACGCTGGAACCCAACCTCGGCGTGGTTGACCTGGGCGATTTCAAGACTTTGGTCGTGGCCGACATTCCTGGTTTGATCGAAGGCGCGCACACCGGCGCGGGACTCGGCGACCGCTTCCTCCGCCACGTCGAACGCACCAAAGTGCTGCTGCACCTTGTGGACGTTTCCGGCCTGGCTCAAGACCCGATTGCCGATTATCAAACCGTCTCGCATGAACTCGAAGCTTACAGCCCGGAAGTCGCCGCCAAACCAAAAATCGCCGTTGCCACCAAATTGGACGCGCTCGACGATCCGACGCGATTGGAAGAGTTCGAGCAATTTTGCCGGTGCGAGGGACTGGAGTTTCATTCGATCTCGGCGGCTTCGGGCAAAGGCTTGAAAGAGTTACTG
>CAZRXE010001110.1:0-3545 GCA_964603695.1 uncultured Heliomicrobium sp. | reverse complement strand
GGCGAAGGCAATGGCGGCGTGATTTACCCGCGCATCAATTTCTGCCGCGACAGCCACGTCGGAATGGCGTTGATTCTGCATCTACTTGCGGAAACAGGCTGCTGCGTTTCTGACTTGATAAACGACCTGCCACGTTACGTGATGATTAAGGAAAAGCTGCCCTGCCCATCGGACAAAATCGGCGCGGTGCTGAAAATGATTCGCCGGGATTTTGCCGACCGGAAAATGGACTTGCGCGATGGCGTCAAAGTCATCTTTGCAAATGGCTGGCTGCACGTGCGCGGATCTAACACCGAACCGATCATCCGGTTAGTCGCGGAAGCCGGCAGCGAAGTAGGGGCACGGCACATTCTGGATGGCGTTTTTGAAAAAGTGGCGCGGCTGCTGCAAAAAAATTAAGGCCGCGATTACGCGAATCGCAGCCTTTAAGAGCACCATAGCAGAGAGATAACGAAACAAGTGCCGATGGGTAGAAAATTTACTTGCCGCCGTTTACTGAACTGCAACAGGTTGCTTCCCTGTTTCCGTAAACAACCAAATTTTGCCAATTGAGCAAAGCGGCCCGGTTGCCTTGCGGCGTTGAGCGGCAAGATTTTGTTTCCGAAAGAAGCATAGCCGCAGGCATTTTCGATCAATGTTAATGCGGGCTTTGGAAGACGAGGTGTTAGATCCCAGCAAAGCGCCTTCTGGCGCGAATCGTGCTTCCAGTGTTGATTGGGTTCGCCGCCGCTTTCATAGCTGCTGACTTCCCTCCTTCTCCTGCGCTTTT
Source organism: uncultured Heliomicrobium sp. (assembly GCA_964603695.1). GTDB lineage: Bacteria > Acidobacteriota > Blastocatellia > RBC074 > RBC074 > RBC074. The sequence goes on along the minus strand of CAZRXE010001110.1, from coordinate 2,776 downwards.
GCGAGCACCAGCTAGGGAGAACATCGGCTTCTCAATCCCGCAAAAGCAGGCGCAGGGTAGGCGATGGTGTTGTCATCTGTCCAACTCATTGTTCTAATCCATCCAATCACTTATCCTAATGACTTAGGTAACAGATTTCAGATCGGGAGACCGGGTTATGGAAATGTCGCAGTTTCGCACTTTTCGAGCGGTGGCCGAAACACTCAACTTCACGCGCGCAGCGGAACGACTGCATCTGACGCAATCGGCGGTCAGTCATCAAATCAAGGCTCTGGAAGAAGAGCTGGGCGAACCGCTCTTTATCCGCGCCAAACGCGGCGTGAAGCTTTCGCAGGCGGGCAAGATCGCGCTGGAATACGTCGAACGAATACTGGACGACACCGAAGCCTTGCGCGAGCGGATCGCCGGGCGCGAGCGTTCGCCGGTGGGGCGCGTCCGTGTGGCGGCGGCGACGCAAGCCTTTGTTTATTTATTCGCGCCGCTGTTTGAATCGTTCATGGATTCGCATCACGGCATTGATCTGGCGTTTCGCACCACAGTCAGCACCGAACACACAGTGGCGGACATTTTGAACGGCGCGGCGGATGTGGGCTTCGCGTCGCTGGCGGTCTATTCGCCAAACTTACAAGTGACGAAGCTGTTTGAAGACGAACTGAGTTTGATTGTCAGCAAAGACCACAAGCTGGCGAAAAAGCGCGCGGCATCCGTCAAGGAAATCGAAACCGAAAAACTGATTTTATTTGAACGCGGTTCTTCGATTCGGCGGGCGACCGATCAGTTTTTCGATCAAATCGGTGTACGGCCCGACCTGGCGTTGGAATCGAACGACACGTTTTTCATCAAGCGAATGGTAGAGCGCGGGCTGGGCGTTTCGCTGCTGCCCGCCTGGACGGTGCGCGATGAAGTGTTGGCTGGCACCCTGTCGCAATTGCAGATCAGCGGACACAAACTGCGGCGGTCGGTGGCGCTGGTGTCGCTGGGGCGCTTTCAGCCTTCGCCGACGCGAGCGTTCATTTCTTACATTCTGAAACATAAGGCGGAGATTCAAGCCATGGCCGAGGGCGAGAAGCGAACCAAGCCTTAGCGCGACTAGACGGGGTTGGTGCGAAGCCCTATCATCTGCGCCGCAATTCATCCCGCGTTTTCAATCCAAGTTAAAAAGGAGAGTTCCAGTGATTTCCCGTTTGCGCGAAAGCTTCAACGCGAACTTCACCGAAGAAAAATACCACCGGTTGCTGGACGCGCTGAATCAAACAGTCGGCGTCGAGATTGAATTCCGCCCCTGCGAAACGCCAGTTTTCCTGCCGACTGATTTATTGGCGGAAATGCAGCAAGCAGGAGAGGAATTGATCGCGCAGCTTTGCACGCCTGAGTATGTGGCGGCATCGGCGCGCGCGGTTCCGGCGGATTACAACGCGCCGAACGAAGGCGCGCGCCCGCATTTCATTCAGGTGGACTTCGCCATCACGCGCGATGCTGAAGGACGATTCGCACCGAAATTGATTGAGTTGCAAGGCTGCGCGTCGCTTTATGCTTTTCAGTACCTGATGCCGCAGGAGTACCGGCGCGTTTATGATCTGGGCGAGCTGAAATGCTGGCTTAGCGGATTGACCGATGAAAGTTATCTGGAATTGCTGCGCCGCGTGTTTCTCAACGGCCACGCGCCGGAGCAGACCGTGCTGATGGAAATCGCGCCGCTGCATCAAAAAACGCTGCCGGATTTTACGGCAACGGAAAAACTGTTCGGCATTTCCTTTGTTGACGTTTCGGAAATTATCAAGCGCGGCAACAAACTGTTTTACCTTCGAGAAGGACGGGAAATTGAAATCCGTCGGATTTACAACCGCGTCATCATTGACGAATTCGTTCGCAAAAGCGTGAAAGCGAACTTTGATTTTCGAGACGAGCTGGATGTGGAATGGGTTGGGCATCCAAACTGGTACTTTCGTATGAGCAAGTTCTCGCTGCCGTTTTTGAATCACCCGACGGTTCCGCGCGCTTGGTTTTTGAATCAATTGGACGAGTATCCGAACGACCTGGAAAATTTCGTGCTTAAACCGTTGTTTTCCTTTGCCGGCAGTGGCGTGAAAGTCAGCATCACGCGCGAAGATCTGGACTCGATCCCAGCAGCCGAACGCGGCGATTTCCTGCTACAGGAAAAAGTCGTTTACGCGCCGGTGATCGAAACGCCTGACGAATCCAGCAAGGTCGAAATTCGCGTGATGTTCATCTGGCCAGAAGACGCTGACGAACCAATCGCCGCAACGACACTGGCCCGGCTGAGCAAAGGCGCGATGATGGGCGTGGATTTCAACAAGAACAAAACCTGGGTCGGCTCTTCGTGTTCATTTTTTGAGGCATAACGACGATGCGTGTAATGGCGGTGGATTACGGAACGAAGGCAATTGGCTTGGCGATTTGCGACGAGTTGCAGTTGACCGTGCGTCCGCTGACCACCATTCGCCGCGAAAAGTGGGATCGAAACCGAGTCGCCGAACGCATCAGCAATTTGGTTGTCGAACACGAGATCGGCACATTAGTGGTCGGTTTGCCGCTGAATATGGACGGCACGCGCGGCGAAGCCGTTGAAAACGTCGAACGTTTCATCGCCGATTTGCAACTGTCCATTCCGATTGTGACGATTGACGAACGCCTGACTTCTTACGAAGCGGATCAAATCCTGCGCGAAATGGGCGTGAGTTTGAAAGAAAGAAAAGCCCGCTCGGACGAATACGCGGCGGTTCTGATTCTTCAGGATTACCTTGACGGGCAGTCA
>CAZRXE010001109.1:0-1796 GCA_964603695.1 uncultured Heliomicrobium sp. | reverse complement strand
ATCCGAGTTAGTCGGGATGGAAAAGGTAACACGGATAGGTTCAGGCTGACTCAATACTGAATAACATATGGCCCTGGAATTTTTACCTACCCAGGACCGAAGTGAAGGAGAGCAAATGAAGATTCTCAGACTTATTACTGTCGCCGCAGTGTTTGCGATAACACTTGCCGGCAATTCATTGGCACAAACTGCCGATGCGAAGTTCACCAACCAATGGATTGCCGCCAGGCGTCAGGTGCTGGCGGTCAGGTATAACGAGAAGAAACAGACAACGGTGACCATGGACGGGACGGCGATTGCTCCGCGAGTGATGGGCAAAGCCGATGTCGAATTCAAACAAGGCCGCACGAATGTGAGGCTTGAAATGGAAAGTTTGGCGAATCCGCAATCGCTCGGCGGTTTCTATACCACTTACATCTTGTGGGCGGTGGCTCCGGAGGGACAGACGGAAAACCTGATGGAGTTGCCGATTCAGAAAAATTTCAAGATTGAATCAACGACAAAATTTCAGACTTTCGGATTGATTATTACCGCCGAGCCCCATTCCAGGGTGGAGTTGCCAGGCCCAATGATCGTTGCCGAGAACACTTTGCGAAAAGGCACGGAAGGCGTGCTAACAACCAGCAAGATCGAATATAGCGGTGACCCTGGAATCTTCTATGGAATCTTCTTGCCCAACTTCCCATCAATCAGCGCCGATTACAATACGCCGCTGATGATTCTGGGATCGCGTCGCGCCGTCGAGATTGCACGGCGAGCCGACGCCAAAAAATTCGCCGAGCCGGAACTGCGAGAGGCGGAGCTGAAGCTTGCCACACTGGAACAGGCCTGGCCGCGTTCGCGCAACGCTTCCGACCTTCGCGACAACGCCAGGAAAAACAGCGGACTGGCGCACGACGTGATGCGCATTGCCGAACACGCGCGAAAGTTGAGCATCGAGCGCAGCGATCAAGCGGGGCTTTCTGCGGAGCGCCGGCAGGCGGGCGACAGCATCGCCCAGGCCCAATCCGAAGCTGACGGCGCTCGGGCTGACGCCGAGCGTTCCTCGACCGATGCCATTAGAGCGCGAATCGAAGCGGAAAAGGCAAAAGCCGCTGAGCGCGATCAAGCGATGCGGGCCGCCAGTGACGCTGAAATGGCGCGGGAACGAGTGGAACAGGCGCAATCTGAAACCGCGAAAGCCAAAGCGAACGAAGGAGTGGCGCGCCAGGATGCCGACAACGCTCGGCTTCAAACCGAACAGGCCAGGCGTGAAAGAGACGCCGCACAACAACGCCTCTATGTTTCACTCTCAGGGATTCTGGAAACCAGGCGCGAAGCGCGTGGGTTGATTGTCAATCTATCAGATGTTTTGTTCGATACCGGCCAGGCGACGCTCAAATCCGGCGCGCGCGAAAAACTCAGCAAGTTGGCGGGCATTTTGTCGGCCTACCCCGGCGAATACCAGATTGAAATTGAAGGACACACGGATTCCGTTGGTGCCGAAATGTTCAATGTCAATTTATCGCGAGGGCGAGCCGAATCGGTGCGGGATTACCTGGTGCAAAACGGGATCAAGTCAGAGCGCATATTCGCGGCGCGAGGTTTTGGCGAGGCAAAGCCGGTGGCCGACAACGAAACGGCGGCAGGCCGTCAGGTCAATCGGCGGGTGGAGATCATCATTGCGGATCATCCTCAGGCTCAGTCCAAGGCCGGTCATCAGTAACGGCGTGGCAAGGACTTGACAGCCGGTCGGCATATTGCGCCAACCCTTATTCGCCTTGCCCTGATCACTCGCAGCCTGCAGTTTACGCGGG
>CAZRXE010001108.1:0-2748 GCA_964603695.1 uncultured Heliomicrobium sp. | reverse complement strand
CCGGCTTTGATCGGATGAAACTTCACCAACTCCGTATGCTCGTTTTTCATGATCTCCAGAGGAATCCACACACGCGGTGTCAGCAGGTGATCTTTGATTGCGTCGAAGTCGGAAGATGTGGCGTAAAGATTTATAGGTTCCCGCAACTCATCAAATAAATCCGTGACCAGCAAGGGCAGTGAGAAAATATGATCCAAATGGGCGTGGGCGATGACAATGGAGCGCAACCGCATCTGCTCTTCGTATGTCAGGCCAATAGCCAATGACCCCGCGTCAATCGCCAGGGAATCGTTGATGATGTAGCTGGTCAGCAACTGTCCTCGACCAGAGCGCGTGCTGGGGACGATTTTAAATTTCACGATGATAAGCGGGAGCGGAACTGAGCAATCGCCGGATTTCCCGGATTGATCTGTTCAAGTTGTTTTAAGGTCGCCGTCGCCGCTGACGTATCGCCTTTGTCAATCAAGGCCTGAGTCAGATTTTGCAGCGTCTTTTCGTGGCGGGGATCGCTTTTCAGCGCGGCTCGATAGATTTCAATGGCGCGATCCAAATCGCGCGGCGAGCGCAGGTAATAGGTCAGTCCCAAATCCATGCGCACTGTGGCGTCATTGGGTTTCAACTTCAACGCCTGCTCATACCATTTCGCGGCGTCTTCGTAATGCTGCAAATCGAATGTCGTGTCGCCAAGCCGAACGAGCAAATCATAATCGTTCGGTTTGATTTTGACGGCGGTTTCATAAAACTTCAACGCCTCGTCCTTGCGGTTGATTTGGATGAACATATCCGCCGCTTTCATCTGCGCATCGAAATTCGAGGCATCCTGGCGCGCTTGCTGGATGACGGCCATCACATCGCCCTGTGCTCCACTTTCGCCGGAGTTGCCTGACGCAGGCGGATGATTGGACGGCAAGGCCGCAGAGTTGGCGGAAGTATTTTGCTGCGAGGCTGACTCCTGTGGAACTGACACGCTTCCGTTGATATAGTTTGTTCCGGCGTAACCAATAATTACGCCAATCAGCAAGCCAATAACGCCGTACAGTGAATTCTCTTTATTCATTAAGTGATGAAATGAAAGCCGAGCGCCCGAAAATTCGGGTGCTCGGCGATGGTTATAAAGTGGTTACTCTTTTTTCTCGTGGCATTCCGCGCACTTGGTTGGGCCTTCGCCTTGTTTTTTGGCAGGAGTTGAATCTTTTGGTTTATGCGTGATCTCGCCTTTGTGGCATTCAATGCAATTGAAGTGGTAGGCGTTATAGCTCCACAGTTCCGTACCGTCGGAGCCTTTGGGAGTTTTCGGGTCTCCCTCCTTGCGGACGTGGCATTCGGCGCATTGCGGAACCTTGCCGTCTTTGCCGGCCTTAAAACTGTCCGCCGACATGGTTTTGTTGTTGGTGTGATGGCAAAAAACACAATCGGAATAAGCGTAATGCTTTTGATGGGTGAATTTGACCTGGCCCCACTTTTCATCCACCGAAGGAATGATGACGTCGTCGCCCGGGAGCTTCTGGCCCTGCACGGCGGCTTGACCTGGGGTCAGCAATCGTGCGGAAAGGCTCAGTGAGCAGGCGGCAACAAAACAGGCGACAATCAGCAACTTAATTTTCATCGTGAATTTCTCCTCGCGAGTCTGTTGATTTTCGATTTTTTCAATCAATGAGGGCGCTTGAATCAGCGCAACTGCGAAAGCGACAGCGCTAGAGTAAAACGGCGGATGCGCGGCGTCAATTGAGAAGACAGCGGAAGAAACAGCGTCAGGCCAGAGTGTGTCTTGCTTGGCTCGAAGAGGCTGTACTATGATCCCGACGTTGTTTCGCAGGACGTTCCGATTTCCCACATCTCTTTCAAACAACATTGAACACCCAGAGGTTTTTCCAGAACTGATGACCGAGAAACCATACGCGCCCAAGCGCGTGACAATCCAAAGGGCAAGCTGATCGGGTGTTATCTGATTCGGTCGTTTGCCCCTGCCACGGAGGTAGCGATGAGCAAGCGACTGACCGACCGCCAAAACCTGCTACATAAGTTCCAACAGATGACTGACAGTGAAGTTAAGGACCTTCTCGACTACATCTCATTGAAGGAACGAGCCAATTCTCACGTAAATATTAAAGATCAAAAGACATCTCCGAATTCCCCTGCTAATGATGACGAGTTACTGGCCTCGCTCAGCGGGGCTTACGAAAACCGGCGCGCTATTCAAGTCTTTGAATGGGAAAGGGCGCGACGCAAAGCCGAAATCAGGGCAGGGAGTTTTGCACACCGATGAAATTCGCAGTTAGGATCATCCTTTTAACGCTTAACTTGAGTGCCGGTGCGTTCGGACAGCATGCGTTGCTTTCAAATCAAACGTCGCAGGAACGATTATTTGATCAAGTGACAAGAGGCGACGAAGAACAGCGATTCGATGCCGTTATGCAGCTCGTAGGGCTGTTCAACAGCGCGCCGAAAACCGCTACGGAGCAGGGGGTTGCCTTACTGATATCCACATTGCAGCGGGATTCTTCACCCCAAGTACGCGCCCTGGCGGCACAAGCCTTTGAAAACTGTTGCGGCGAGCAATCCGTCTCGGTATTGCTTACAAGTCTGGGTAGTGAGCGCGAGGCGAACGTTCGCAAAGCCATCATTTATGCGCTGGCACATCATCCCTCGCCGCAGGTTACTTCTTCGCTGACATTGCTTCTCAATGATAAGGCCCAGGAAATTCGCGGCGCGGCGGCGTTTGCGTTGGCCGAAATTACCGATCCCGCT
>CAZRXE010001107.1:0-2856 GCA_964603695.1 uncultured Heliomicrobium sp. | reverse complement strand
CGCCGCCGCCCGCGCCAAGTTCACGACCTACGACCGTGAATTGAAAAAACTAGACGAAGGCATGGCCGCGCTGACCAAGGCGCGCACATTCAACGATTTTTCATCGGCCATCAACCTCATGGCATCTTCCGAGTTTTCAAGTGCGCCAACGGCGTTCGCCGCAACCGCCATTCAATCCATCGGCACGAGTGATGAGGCGGCGTTGCGTTCGTTGCTTGGCGCAACCAATGCCGCGACTTGGGCGTTCATCAAGAAAGGGAAGCCTGCGAGTCTCGTTCCTGAAATCGCAATGCCCGCTGAACGCGCGCTTCTTCAAAGGCTCAACGCCGATCCGGCCGTCAGCGCCAGCCATCAGCATTACCGGCTTTGGTTGGACCGCGAGGGCACGAAAAATGTGGAATGGATCACCGGAGGCGCGTTGGATAATTCCCAGGGTTGGAAGCAAATCAAGGCTTGGACACCGTCGGCGACCGCGACCAGCGCCACGTTTGAAGACCGCGAGTATGGGTATTTTGACGGCCAGTGGAAGCTCAACCCAACCCAGCCGATTTATCGCTTGGAACAGGTTTCCGACTTGAGGGAAGCATCCGCTTTTGGCGGGGTCGGCCTCGGCAAAGTCTGGACGAGCGGCAGCACTTACGCCGCGCCAATGCTTGAAGTTCTTGATGCCATCAAGAATTCGCGCGACGGCTCGCCCGTGTTCCGCGCCTACCTGTTGTGCAGCTTGGTTGAGCTTATGGAATTTCAGCCTGATGCTTGGGGGCTATCCTTCTGCCCGTCTGCCCGCGCTCACGCCGCGCAGATTCGCGCCATCGTTGGCGGGCAAATTGCCAGCGGCGATTGGTTTGTTCCGTCAAAGGCAAAAAGCTGGAGTGAAAAGCTCGATCAATTCTTCACCGCCGAGAAATCGCTGTCCTACGCGAAGCAGGCCGCTGGCAACTTGGCGCTCGCGCAGTCCGCGGCAAAGGATGGACTCCGTTACGTCGGCTTCGTTGGTCTGGATGGGAAGCCAGTCGTGACCGAGAATCCATCACCCGCAGAAATATGGGGATACGACGCGGCTCGCAAGCAACCGATTTTGATTTCCGGTTCAGCGATGCCGTTGTCACCGCTGTTTGCGCTGCCTGCTTCGCGCACGGAGTATTTGACCAAGGCTGGCGTCAGCGCGGATGCACCAACTTTTGCAAACTCGCTGCCGCCTTTGTTTCGAGCCGCAACGAAACCATGAGCAACAACACTCCCAACCCACACGCGAGCTTTGCGGATGACAGCAACGCTACGTTTTTGATTCGCTGGCGCGGCAGGCAGGAAGGCCCATTCACAGCGGCAGTCATTGAGGCGAAACTCGCCGCGAATCAAATCGGGTTGCTTCACGAGATTTCCCACGACGGCCAGTGGGTGACGCTGCGGGACTACCTTGCCGAACGGGAGGCCATCGTGCGCGCGGAACGGCAGGCCCGAGAGGAACAGGAGCGTCGGGCACGCGAGGAGGCCGAGCGGCAGGCAAAAGAGCGGGATGAACAGCGCCGCGCGGAAGCCTTGGCCGAAGAGCGAAGAAAGAACGACCTCCTGCAAGCCAGCATCGCAGATCGTCAGAGCAATGACTCTTTCAGACAAAGCCAGCCGATGATTCGGAAGCCGCACCGCGCAGGAACGATTCTGGCGCTGGGTATTATTGGCTTGTTCGTGTGCGGACCGCTTTGCATCGCCGCTTGGGTGATGGGTGACAGCGATCTCCGTGAAATGGATGCAGGCATCATGGACAACAGCGGACGCTCCTCGACAAGTTCCGGGCGCTCACTTGGAATACTCGGAACGGTTTTGTGGATTATCGGCGTAATCGTCCTTTTCATCATTTGACACCAAAAATATATGGCTCAATTCCCTACCAACCCAAAGGCGGACGGCAACAAAACCAACAATCCCGAACTGCTCGCGTGGTCGCAAAGCGACGTTGAGAACCGTTTCGGTTTCAAAGGTGGCCGTCACACTGGCGTCAACCATGTCTTCGCGTTCATCATTGCCGTGTTGCTCACAGGCATCGCCTATGCGCTGACAGTGTTCGTTTTGCAACGCCTGCCTTTCGCCAACACGGTCGCCGCGATGATTCTGCGCCCCAGCAACCAATACACGATGATACCGGCGACCCTGTTCTTTTTCGGTGGCGCAGCCGTCCTTTTCTTAAAGGCCAGGAAATTGAAATTCCAGCAGCGCGCGTTGTCATTGTCTGCCGTTCCCGCCGAGCCGGAATTCGTTCTCACCGAAGCGACAGCGGCCACCGTGCTCGCCCGCATCCATTCGCTTGTGGATCATCCGCGTCACTTCGTCTTGCTCAATCGCATTGACCGGGCGCTGTCGAATTTGAAAAACATCGGCCAGGTGAATGACGTTTCCGCCATTCTGCGCGCCCAGGCGGAAAATGATGAAGACCAGGTCGCGTCCAGTTATACACTCTTGAACGGCTTGGTGTGGGCGATTCCGGTGCTGGGTTTCATCGGCACGGTGCAAGGCTTGAGCATGGCCATTGGTAAGTTCACACAGACACTTCAAGCCTCTGGCGACATCTCGATGATTCGCTCATCACTTCAAGGCGTTACTTCCGGCCTTGCCACAGCGTTCGAGACAACCCTTATTGCCCTTGTCTTTGCCCTCATCTTGCAACTCTGGATCACGTTCACGCAAAAACGCGAAATGTCCTTTCTCGACGAGTGCAACGACTACTGCCACTCGCATGTGGTTTCAAAACTGCGCCTGATTGACCGCACACCTGCCGCACCCGCGCCGACTGCTCCCGAAGCCAAGCCATGAGCAGCCGCCTCAGAAGTCTGAACTCGACGAAGATCAGCTTCTTCGCGT
>CAZRXE010001106.1:0-1867 GCA_964603695.1 uncultured Heliomicrobium sp. | reverse complement strand
CGTGCCATTGCCAAGGTGAGAGTTTTATTCTCTTCCTTTACCAATTCTCGTAGCGCAGCTTCAGACTTTTCAATGCCCTCAATGTCAATGAATGGTTTGATGGCATCATAGCGTTTATTCGCCTGGTCGGTGATCAGTTTGAGAATCTGATGGCGGCGCAGAATTTCCACGCGCGGACGAGGCAAGTCAGGAAGAATAACTGGCTTGGATTTGTTGAGATGCCCCTCCCAATCTCCTTTAGCAGTCTTCAATATGACCGCCAAATCGGCAGGCTTTTTGCCCGTGGAGTGCCAATAGCGCTCGATCTTTCCTAACCCCTTTCCTTCAAGCGACCCGACGACTCCTTTACCGAGAAATTCAAGCGCATCGCAAATCGTGCTTTTACCAGTCCCATTTTCGCCATAAATGATGGTGATCTTTTTGTTCTTCTCAAAAGTAATCGTCAATGGTGCAGTAGCGCCGCGCAGCGCGTATATGTGAAGCGCTTTAAGCATAATTACCCTCTTGGCTGATCGATTGAATCGAGCGATCGTTCTAACTCTGATTTCCAATCTTCGGGGTTCATTTCTCCGGCGGCGATTTTGTCGCGCAACGCGGGGCTGAGCAGATTTTCCTGCAAGAGATTTTTCTCAAGCAGATTGTCAATGACCTTTTGAGCCAACTGCTGTGACAAACTCATGGCTTCTTCTTTCTTACTCATACCAACCTCCATTGAATGGTGAATAAGGGCTGAAGTTCAGTTTTCTGTTCCAGCTTTCCTTCAATCTGTGCAATCAGTTGCTCGCGCTGTTTGTCTATTTCGTCTTGTGCATCAAACAACGAGCGGCGCTTCTGATTGCGCAACGCTTCGAGCGTCTTGATCTGTTTTTGACCGGCGAGCTTCTCTTCCAAGGTGAGTGCAGTAGTCGCGGCCCGACGCGCTTCCTTAATTTGGCGATCAATCTCTTTGATCTCCCGTTCCAGGCCGAGCTTCAGGTCGTCAGCCCAACCATCCAGCTTGGTGGCTTCAGCCTCGAAATAGCGGCCGTTCCGTTCGGAGACTTCACGCTGGATGGATTGTTGTTGCTGCGTTGTTTCACCGTCGAGCAGGTGAATAACTTCGTCCGGCGCTACTGCGGATGAGCCAGTGCTGCCGGGCAGGCTCAGCAGCCGATTGGCCATCTCCTGATCAAGCGCCAGCCCGGCATCGGTGACAGCAGCGAACAACAACCGGTCTTCAGCCTGATCAAATGATTCAACGCTGAATTGCGACAGTCGAAGCCAGCCCGATTGGCCGATTAAGGGTTCCAGAATGCTGACTTTGCCCGCGTGATCGCGGTAATTGAACGTGACTTCGGCCACGGGCAATTCGCGGTCGAGTGCTCGTGTGAGTACGCCTTCGGCCAGTGGATGTTGCAACCGGTACAGATGGGCTTCGCCGCTGCGGCGCGGGAGTTCATACAACCCCAACGGGATTTCTTCGGTGGATTGTGGAAACGGGTTCGCGGTCAGACGAAACGCAGAATCCGACACAAATTCGGCGTGGCCATTCAATTCGTGCCGAGTCAATTGCATCAACAGTTGTTCGAACCGGTTGAGTTGTGCCTTTGCAGCCTCATTTCGGACGCGCAACTTGTCGCGAACTTCGTCATCGAAATTTTCCAGCAACTGCTGCCGCGTTCGAGTCATCGCCGCGTTGATTTCCTGACTGAGTTCCAGTTGGAGTTGATCGAAGGCGGCCTTGATCTCTTCGGGTAAGCGGCATTTTTGATAAATGCCTGCAATGCGCTTTTCAAAATCCACGCCGGATTCAATTGCCCCCAACACTTCGTCGCTGCTGCCAAAAACGCCATCGAAGAGTTCAAACTTTTCAGATAGGAGTTGATAG
>CAZRXE010001105.1:0-1808 GCA_964603695.1 uncultured Heliomicrobium sp. | reverse complement strand
CTCGTGTCGGCGACCATCACGTTTTGCGGCATCACGCGCCCGTTTTCGATGGCCTTCATCGCGTCCTTGTAATCCTTCGCAATGTTGAAGAGATACTTCGATTCGATGTAGCCGACCTCTTCGGCATACGCGAGCTTCGCGGCGTAGGCGAGGCCGTCTTTTTTCGCCACAATCGGGCCGTAATGCGCGTCGTAAAACGTCACTTCGCGCGGCGAAACTTCGCCGTTGACTTGGATTTTCACCTTGCGCGTTCTGACCTCGCGCCAGCCATTGTCGTACTTGTACTGCAACGGATTTTTCGGGTTGAGTTGCAGCGCGTAGACATCCGCCGTGTCCGGCCCGCCCGTCGTATGCGCCCACGCGACATCGGACGAATGCCCCAAACCAACGTAGGGCACGCCTGCCGTCGCAAACCCGCTCGCGTGAATTTGTCCCGCGTGTAACCGCAATTCCCAAAACCGTTGTCGCCCGAACCACGCCAGATGCGGATCAATAATCAGCATCGCCACACCTTCTTTGGAACGCGATGGCGCAATCGCCATTTCGTTCGACGCGCGCAGATCCACCGTAAAATTCGGCGTCAATCCCACGCCACGCAAATCGCCGAACGCCTGTCCCGTCGGCCAACCGAAGATGTACTGCCGCCCGAACGCGACAGGCATAAACTTCTCGACCTTGCGCTTGCCCCACCACGCGGGAACTTCGTTCGGATGCGCGGCCAGATAGTCGTTGATGCCTGCGATAAAGGCTTCGATCCCTGCGCGCACTTCGGGCATGATTTTGTCGTAGTTGTTCTGCGCGACTTCGGCGTAGCGCCACATCCGCGCCTGCACGTCTTCGTTGAAGTTGTCCGTGCCGCCAAACGCCGCCGCCATCTCGCCTGTGCCGCGCAAGTAGTTTTTCAAAATCTCTTCCAAGCGATCTTCCGCCTGCGCCCAGCCCGAAGCATAAAGCCCGGCCTCGTGCGTCGGCGCGTAAATGTGCGGCACGCCGTATTCATCGCGGTAAATCGTGATTTTGCTGTTGTCAGTTGTCGCCGCAGAATGGCGCGTAGCAAGCGTCAACGCGAGCGCAGCGAGGAAGAACAAGAACAGCGAGACAGCAGTTTTGCGTGACATAACGTTCCTTTCAAAAGTAGCGGGCGTTCACATGCCCCAAACCTGAATCGTCGCAGCGCGCAGCGTGCGCGTGCGGTGAAAGATTTTCTTCGACCACGGTTTCTTCGTGCGGTCAAACACCACGAAATGCAATTCGTCCGCGTCGTAACGGTCGCCGTATTCCAACGTCTGCGCCAAGCCTTCGGTGATAGTTTGTGCCAATGCCTTGCGCCGGATTTTTAGTTCCAGCACGATGCGTTGCATGCCGCCCGCATAATTCCAGAGCACGAGCAAAGCCGCGTGTCCGGGCCGGATCTTTCGAGGGGTCTGGTCATTTTGGTGTTGCGTCTGTGGTGAATGTGCTTAAAAAAAACACCACAGACTGGACAGTCTATGGTACGCCGCCAGCTTCCCATGAATTATTTGAGAAAGCCATAGCGAAGCCCCTCCATTTACAATTCGTCACGGTCAGTCACAAGATAGATTTTCAATTCGGTTTACAAGCCGCCAAAATTCAAACCTGGAGAGAGGCTGGCCATGTCACTCATCGAAAACCTAGACAAAGACCATTGGGGAAAATTTCTCCGCCCGATGTTTGGTTACACGCTTGATGTGTTGAAGAACGACCGCTTCCGCTCGGTTAGGAACGTGGAAAAATTAAGTTGTAACAGGATGAATTGCCACTAGTGCTTTGTAATTTTAGTTGTTAGG
>CAZRXE010001104.1:0-2287 GCA_964603695.1 uncultured Heliomicrobium sp. | reverse complement strand
GGATGAAATCGAACGCATCGTCATCGAACAGACCTTGAAACGCACCAGCGGCAACAAACAGGCGGCAGCTCAAGTACTGGGCATTTACCGCCCGCGTCTTTACAGCAAAATCAGGAAATACAGAATTCAGGTTCCGCGCGAATCCCGCAAACGCGAAAGGAGGGCCGATGAATCCAATCATCATCACGGGTAAAAAAGCGGCTTGGGTATGTTGCGCTTTGGCAATGTTGGCCTGTCCGCCAGCGCTGGCACAACAGGAAATTCCCGTCAACGCCCGCATCACGAAAAACGAAGTGATCGCAGTGCAGGTCGAGTTGCGGCGCTTGGGTTTTCTGAAAACACGATTGTCCGCCGAACTCGATCCTGAAACACGCGAAGCCGTCAAAACCTACCAGCTACAAAATGGGCTGCCGGTCACGGGCAAGATTGATCCGCCGACTTACCGCAAACTGGAACTTCCCTTCCCTGCGCCCAAACCCGGCGACAAAACCGTGACGCAGCAAGTAAGCGGCACGATCAGAGAAGGAAGCCGCGTCGGTTTGGAAAAGTCATGGGACGCCGGAAACTTCGCCGCATCGAAATCGAAAGACGCCGCGAAAGCCTCCTGGGAAGGGACGAAAGTCGTTGGCGGTGCGGCAAGGCGAAAAGCGGATTCAATGATTCGCCGGGACGATAAGTACGTTCAACCCGAAGTCGAAGAAGTTTTTGGCTCTAACCCGGACTGGCGCGAGGTGACGTTTTCGGTCAAAGACGGAATGGTAACGATCAAGCTTCCGCCAAGAAGCACGGTGGATGTCGGCACTCTGGTTTCTGAACTGCGCAAAATCGCCGGAGTGCGGTCGGTTTTTGTAATCGTTCTGTGAGTGGAACGTGGAGGAAGGAAAATCAGTGGGGATCGGAACTACAGTTTGACTGGTTCGCGCGAGGTTTTTTGGACGGGCAAGAATCCCTGAAGCGTCTTCAACTCGTCTTCGATTTCTTTCAGCTTCTTGCTAATTTCGTCGCAGCTTTCCTTGATCTTTTGTGGTTGGTCATCGGGAATGTTTGCCGCTTGAATTAGTAGCTCTTTCTGAGTTTTCAGCCGCTCTTTCAAACTTTCGCTTTTTTCTTTCTTCGATGGATTGTCAACCGCTTGAATCGTTTTATCTATTCTTTCAATGGTTTCGCTCAGATCTTTGATCCGGCTTTCCTTTTGATTGCTATTGGTTTTCTGCGTCTCTTGCTGAACCGTTTTCTGTTCTGACTGTTGCTTGAAATAAGTAGTCGCGCTGAGAACCAGCCCGGTGATCCCCAGCAGCGCCAAGCCAATAAAAATAAACAGATTCGTCCCGGAGGATTTTTTGGCGGGCGGGCCGCCATTGGAATTGTTCGACGAAGGACGATGTTTGTCCGATGGGGTGTCCGTCGGGGCCTGAACGGTGGATGTCGGTTTTGAGTGCCGCGAATCGAACGAGTCGGTCGCCGGCGTTTGTTTCTGCGGCGTCGTCATTCGCGCGTCTGTCTCCAAATCTTCCGGAGAGAAGACGGCTGTAATCGGCTCAACCCGATCCGAAAAATCATTGGTTCGCAGCTTACCGGACGGTGAACGATGCAGCGGAGCGGTGAACGGGGTCGCTTGTTTGGGGGGCAGAGGAAGCGGTTCGGTCTTTCTGACCTCGCCATCCGGCGGTTGCGCCCCAGACGGTGGTTGCACATCGTCGGGCAACTGTCCTAATGGATCAGTTCTCGCCCCCGTCACCCAACTGATTTCCGTGGGCGTGTCCGGCGAACGAGCCAAGCTCTTCGGCGTTAATGAATTACCGTCCGGCAAGGGTAGTCCGGCACCGGAAAATTGCGCCACCACAACAGTGATGTTGTCTTCCCCGCCACGCTCGTTGGCCAGGTTAATCAGAGCTTGACAGGCGGATTTGAAATCGGCAGCCTCATTGACGATGCGCGCGATTTCGTCGGCATGCATTTTCCCTGAAAGCCCGTCGCTGCAAATCACCAGCGTATCTAATTGGCACAACGGCACGGCGTTGACTTCGACATTGACATTGTTGTGCGCGCCCAAAGCCTGCAAAATCACGTTTCGGTAACTGTGCGTTTCGGCTTCTTCCTCGGTGATTTGCCCGGCGTCAATCAACTGTTGGACAAGAGATTGATCTTTGGTGACGCGATAGATTTTGCCTTGCCGGATCAGATGCGCACGACTATCGCCGACTTGAGCGAAATAGACATGATTGCCCTGCGTCGCAACGGCGGTGAATGTGGCTCCCAATCCCCTATGCGCCTGATTGGTTTGCCC
>CAZRXE010001103.1:0-3587 GCA_964603695.1 uncultured Heliomicrobium sp. | reverse complement strand
GTACAAAAACATATCACCGCCCGCATACCAGTTTTCACGTTTCGCCCAGTGCCTATTCAGTGTTTCCAGCAGAAGACTCATTTGCTTAAAGTGCCGTTCCGTCTCCATGTTTTCATCATCCTCATAAGGCAGATCGTCTTCGGTCAGCAGCATAAACATCGCGTCCGGGTCTGGCTCGTAGTTCAAAGGCGGCCACGGTTCCTCGGCCAGAGCGACAGCGCCAGGGTTTGGTTGCGTCATGGTCTTTACCTCCACGTCAATCATTCAAAAACGACTTAATGCCGCGAACGGCTTGCGCAATGCGTTGCTCGTTTTCCACCAGCGCAAAGCGCACGTAACCTTCGCCGCGTTCGCCGAAGCCTATGCCGGGCGAAACGGCGACGCCGGCGCGGGTAATCATCTGTTTGGCGAATTCCAGCGAACCCTCTTTGGCGAAGAATTCGGGAATCTTCGCCCAGACGAACATAGTCCCTTTTGGCGAAGGCACTTTCCAACCGGCGGTGTTCAAGCCTTTAATTAGCGCGTCACGCCGTTTGCGGTAAACCTCTACGATTTCCGGGACGATGTGGTCGCAATCGCGCAAGGCTATGACGCCCGCAATCTGCACCGGCTGGAAGATGCCGTAATCCAAATAACTCTTCAGCCGCGTCAATGCGCCAATCGCCTGTTTATTGCCGACGCAAAAGCCCATGCGCCAGCCGGGCATCGAATAGCTCTTGGACATCGAAAACATCTCGACCGCGACATCTTTCGCGCCCGGAACCTGCAAGATGCTTGGCGCTTTGTAACCGTCGAAGGTCTGATCGGCGTAAGCCAGGTCGTGAATAATCAAATAGCCGCGTTCGCGCGCCAGAGCGACGGCTTCTTCAAAAAAGTCCAGTTCGACGCAGGCCGTCGTCGGATTGTGCGGAAAGGAAAGCACCAGCAATTTCGGCTGCTCCGAGCGCGGGTAATCCAGCCGACGCAAGGCGTCCATCATTTCTTCCGGGCTGTTATCAATCGGCAGTTTGATTAACTGGCAACCGGCGATGGTCGCGGCAAACGAATGAATCGGGTAGCTGGGATCGGGCACGATGACTTTGTCGCCGGGTTCGACCAGCGCCAGCACCAGATGGGAAAAGCCTTCTTTTGCGCCGATGGTGACGATGGCTTCGGTTTCGGGATCAATCTCCACGTTATAGCGGCGCGCGTACCATTTGCTGATTTCCAGCCGCAGGTTCGGAATGCCTTTCGAGGCCGAGTAACGATGATTGCGCGGATTGCGCGCGGCTTCGATCAGTTTGTCCACAATCGGATCGGGCGTAGCCAGATCCGGGTTGCCCATACCCATGTCAATGATGTCTTCGCCGCAGCGGCGAGCTTCCATCTTCAATTGACTGACGACGGCGAATACATAGGGTGGAAGTTTTTCGATGAGCGGAAATCTATAGTCCATTGCTTAACTTCTTTCGGAATTTGGGATTTGAACTTTGGCGAAACGCCGAATTGACACTCGGAATCACGGTCAATATAGTGCCGCACCTCGCAACACTTCATCATAAATAAAATGCAAAAGGAGCTTGGCAGTTATGTCGGACAGCCGAAACTCTGTGTCGGAGTTTAACAATCCTGAACTCGAAGTCCTGATTCCCACCGATCAGTTGCAAGCGCGCATTCGCGAAATCGGCGAGCAAATCGCCCGCGATTACACCGGACGCCGCCCGGAATTGATTTGCGTACTCAAAGGCGCGATGGTCTTTTTGAGCGACTTGATGCGCGCCATTGATCTAAACCTGACCATTGATTACATAGCCGTTTCCAGCTACGGCAAAGGCGTCAAATCCTCGGGCGAAGTCAAAATCCTCAAAGACCTGGATGAACCGCTGCAAGGCCGCGACATCATTCTGGTTGAAGATATTCTCGACACCGGCCTGACACTCAATTATTTGGTCAATAGTTTTCACGCGCGCGGGGCGACTTCGATCAAGATCGCAACCATACTCAACAAACCTGAACGGCGCAAGGTGGAAGTCATCCCGGATTATGTTGGCTTCGACATCCCAGATAAGTTCGTGGTGGGCTATGGTTTGGATTACGCCGAACGCTACCGCAACCTGCCTTACATCGGCGTGGTGAAGGGCTAAAAGCTCATTTTCCATTTGTCATTTTGGATTTGTTATTTGTCATTGGCTGCGGAAACCTCGAAGCAATGGCAAATGAAAAATCCAAAATGGCAAATGGAAAATGAAGAGGAAGTTGGCCGACTCCCTTTGTGCGATGGATTTGGCCTACACAAAAAAACCAAGATTGTTGAAGCTTCCGCCCAGCACCTGCGCCGATTCCGCCGCCGAATTGCCGAACCAGCCTTGAATGACGGTGGCGTAAACATCGCGGAAATCAATCGTGTGTTTCAGATTGCCTTGCAGCAGGTCGGTCAGGTTTGGATCGCTGCCGTACATCCCGCCTTTCACGCGACCGCCGAGAAAGTAAATGTTGTTGGCTGTGCCGTGATCGGTTCCGTTGCTAGCGTTGTCGGCGACGCGGCGGCCAAACTCCGACCAGATCATAATCAATACTTTGTCGCTGATGCCTTTGGCCGTCAGATCGTCGTAAAAGGCTTTCAGTCCTTCGCTCAAGGTTTTGTGCAGCGTGGGCAGGTCTTTGTCCTGATTGGCGTGCGTGTCGTAACCGCCCTGGCTGATGTAATAAACGCGCGTGCCCAGCTTCGGACTTGTCGAAGTGGCCATTTTGGCAATCAGCTTCAAGCCGCCGGCGAAAGGATTGTTCGGATACTGCACGCTGCTGGAATACGCCGTTGCCGCCTGGCCGACGGAATCGGAACTGTTGAGCGCATCCAGCCAAACACCTTTGGACAATTCCGCATAAGCCTTTGACGAAACCTCCGGATTGTCCCAGCGCGCGACTGCGAGTTGATTGTTGCGGTCGCCGTTGTAGCGGGCGTCGGTGTTGAAAGCGTAGCCAGACGGGTTGCCTTGCGCATCCGCGCCGATGCCGGAAATCTTCGCGCCCGGCGCGTAAAGCGTGGTGTTGACGCCGCCGATGCCGACAGTGTCCAGCGGATTGTCGCGATTGCCGAACAGCAGCGAATGCCTGCCCAACCAGCCGGATTGCGCCGTCACCGCCGGCGCGGGATCGCCGATGCGGTAAATGTTGCGCGAACCGTCGTGCGACAAATTCGGGTTCGGATAATGCACCGCTTGAATCACCGCCAATTTGCCCGCGTCGGCAATTGGTTTGATCGCGCTCAGATGCGGCGACAAGCCCATCGTTGTCGAACCAAACAGCGGCAAGACCTGCGCGCGCGGAATGGCCAGTCGCGAACGAAAACTGGCATACGTGCTGTATTGGCCGAGCGGCACAATCGTATTGAGCGGATCGTTTCCGCCGCCAAGTTCGACAACGACCAAAATTCGATCTTCGGCGATTAATTCGTGCCGCATGGTTTCGACCACGGTCACGCCGTTGGCTTGCCGTGGAACCAACATTCCCGCGCCCAACGCGCCTGCTCCGGTTTTGATGAAATCTCTGCGAGTGGTCATAACTCTCTTCCTCGGAAACGGTAGGGCAACCTGCCGAGGTTGCCTTGC